>NZ_JADEWY010000068.1 GCF_015207375.1 Coleofasciculus sp. LEGE 07092
AAACAATTGCTCGGTACATCAATGACCCACATCATGGTTGAAAAAGATAGTAGGCGGTTAAAACCGCTACCTCGCGTTCCTCTCTGGTCTAAAGACGCAGAGTTTCCCGCATCGGAGGTACTCTGATAAAAGTGCGATCGCTCTGAAGTGTCACAATTAAAGGAGCCTTTGAAGGGTTAAAACCATGATTGCCTCCCCCCAACACCCCTACTTTACCGCCGACGAATACCTCCAACTGGAGGAACAAAGCCCCGTCAAACACGAATACATCGACGGACAAATCTACGCAATGGCAGGGGCTAGTGACCCCCACGTTACTATCGCTGGCAACGTCTTTGCCCTCCTCCGCAGCCATGTCCGAGGCTCCGGTTGCCGCGTCTACATCTCTGATATGAAAGCCCAAATCGAATCCCTGAATCGATTCTACTACCCCGACGTGATGGTCACTTGTGACCCCCGCGACCAAGAAACCTCTACTTATAAACGATTTCCCACTCTCATCATCGAAGTTTTATCTGACTCTACCGAAGCCTTCGATAGAGGCGATAAGTTTGTTGACTATCAAGCGCTTGATAGCCTGCGCGAATACATCTTAATCAATACTAAACGCCAGCGCGTCGAGTCTTTCCGCCGCAACGAAGCGGGGTTGTGGGTATTGCAGTTCTACACCCCGGAACAAACTTCATTTCGCCTCGACAGTATCGACTTTGAGGGAACCCTAGAAGCCCTTTATGAGGATGTCGTGTTTGGATAACTGTGTGTTTAAATCCCGGACTTCTTGAAGAAGTCCGGGATCTAGGCGTTGAGGGATTCGAGTAAGTCCAATAACTTCTGAAACTGGAAATTATTCGCTAAAGCTGCTAACACAGTTGCCAGCGAGTCATTTTCAGCGCGAATCTCCTCAATGAGAGTCAACATTAACTGGAAATCTCCCTCCAGGGTTGCCTGATAAAGATTAGCCACTAAATCAGCCGGTAACTTAGCTAAATCATCAACATTGTCAGCCGTTACCTCGGTTGATGGGATATTGGCAAGCTCATTGGATTCCTCGTAAACAAAACGCACCCCAATATGTTTACTCATCGCCTCAAAAATTTCTACTTCACGGAACGGTTTACGGATAAAATCATCAAAATTTGTATCCTCAGCCATCACGATGTTTAACCTTACAACACTAGCACTCACTGCAATAATTGCTGGTGCTTGACCTTGAGCCGTTGATTTAATCTGTTTAGCGGCTTCCGCAGCTTCTGTTGCTTGTTTGAGTTGAGTGATATCGCGGACACTAACAACCACTCCAGAAATAGTTCGGTCTGTCTCAAAATAAGGAGAGTAATGAACACTGACAAATCGTTCTCCTATCGCTAACTCCACCTTCATTTGATAATTGACTGCCTCTCCCGCTAGTGCTCGATCCAAACGCTCTTTAATTAAATGTTCAAATAGATCCGCGCCTAAAACTTCAGCAACTGAATGTCCGATAATCTCATCTTCCCGTTTGTTATGCCAAGTCAGATAGGTCTGATTAACAATTTGGTAGATAGAGTTCCTATCCACTAAAGCAACGGCATCTGTTGTTGCACAAACAATCCGTTCATACCGTTGTAAGGCTTGCTCTATTCGTTTGCGATCGCTAATATCTTGACCAATACCAATGGTAGAGCCATCCGGTAAACGAACATTCGCCCAAGTCGTTTCTAGCCATTGACCTGTGCGAGTTCTAAGCTGAAAGTCTTGCCATGTACTATCCGCTCTCGTCATGAACTCTAACACTGAGGCACGGTAGTCTGGGTCTGGATAGCATTCTGCCATAATGTCAAGGGTTTTGATCTCTGCCAAAGACCAACCCAGTGTGCGACGAAAAGCTTTGTTGATCAATTGCACTTCAACATCAGCTTTATAGAAGCACAACATAACTGGGATATTATCAACAATTGTTTGTAGGATGGACTTCTGTTGTTGGAGGGCAAGTTCAGCCGTTTTGCGAGCGCTAATGTCTTGAGTGATTCCCCAAAAGTGGGTAATCTGTCCCTCAGAATTCCGTTCAACGAGTCCCCTAGAAAAGGCATAGTTAATCCTTCCGTCAGGTCGCAAAAAGCGAAACTCAATGTCGTAGGAAATGCCTTGCTCAATTGCCTGTTGAGTAATCTGATTAACTCGCTCCCGATCCTCTGGATGTACGCTTTGATTAACCGTCTCAACGTCAGGCGGAATCGGATACTCTTCGGGGTGCAAACCTATGATTCGGTACATTTCATGCGACCACCATCGCTCGTCACTCTCCAAATTCCACGACCAACTGCCCATCTTGGCAATCCGCTGGGATTCATTGAGCAATGCTTCGCGGCGACTTAATGTCTCAGTCCGTTCAGCAACTTGGGCTTCTAAAGTACGGTTGTAATCGGCTAAAATTCTCTCAGTTTGTTTGCGTTCGGTGATGTCAAAGAACACCGCGATCGCTGCTACCATTTCCCCCGTCTCATCTAATAGCGGCGTGCCATAAACTTCTAAAGGAATTGTTTGCTCCGGCAGGTGAATTTCCATATCATCAACCCATGCCTTTTCACCCTGAAGCGCACGAACCACAGGCATCGCTTCCACCGGATATAACTGCTCACCTCCTGCCTGATAAACCTGATAGGCTACTGCCAATTGCTCAGTTTCAGCGTCCGGTAATGCCTCAATCCCCAGTAGCTCCCTCGATTTATCATTCGCATAGATTAATTTTCCGGTACGATCATGAACAGATATCCCTACAGGAATCGCTTCCAGAATTTGATTGAGTTTGCTTTCACTCTCGGCTAGGGATTTATTTGAGGCTTGGAGTCGAGTCAAATACTGTTGCAGTTGTGCTGCCATTGTCCCGACGGCGAGAAGTGCAGCTTGTTGAGAACGGTGCTGATAGCTCCCAGAGCAACATCAGACACGAAAAAACCTTGCAACTCTCCATCTGCATCATAGACAGGAGCGGTTGCTAGCATTCCTAAAATGGGCAAACTTTTGTAAACAAAAATTGACGACCAAGTTTGTTTTTTAGCGGCTTTGGCGTGGCGATACCACGGCAACTGGCGGAAATCGTCAACGAACGAATAGATCAGTTTTTCAGGCTTGCCATCGTCATCCACCAGATAGTATCGGCGTTGCTCTGGATGAGCGTTGCTGACTTCACCGAAAAAGTGCGTCCCAATTGAGAGGTTCTCTCCCGTCAGCTTACGGACTTGCTCGCGCTCCTTCTCTGCTACGATACGTCCGTAAGCAATCATTCTGCCTTGCTCATTCCAAAAGCCACTTGATGCCAGTGAGGGGTACACGCTCATCTGCCGCCAGAGCTGTTGTCGTATTTGCTCAAAGTCTTGCAGGCTTAGGGTTCCCTGTTCTACTGCCAGATGGTTAGCGGCGACAATTTGGTGAGGCGTTTGTAGGTAAGTGGTGAGGCGATCGCTAATTCGTTCTCCCATCTGTGTCATTAACTGCTGCGCTAAATTCTCCACAGATTCCTGCCCACTTTTGAAAGACAGATACTCCACCAATCCCACTGTCCCCACAATTTGCAGCACGAAGGGGACAATTAGGACAGTCCGCAGGGGAAGTTTTCCAGCAACTTTGACAGCTAAACGAGAAACAGCAGAAATGGGCATGGGGGTGAAGGGGTTGCAGAGGTAGAAGTGCGATCGCTTACGGCACGCCTACAAGAGCCGATTACTTCTCGATGCCAAAGCTAGCATATCTCTATTGAAAGTCAGATAGTAGTCTAAAGATGGGGTAGTGTAAGACTTCGTGACCAAAAAATGACACGGACAGCAAAAAACCAGGGTGTTATCCGCGATATCGATAACCAGCAATCACTTTTAGATGTGGCTGAATCTTATCTACAGGAGTCCGTTGCACCCGTAGCGTCAGACATTGATAGCCATCCAGAAGCATTGAGAGATGCCCTGAAAGGATTAGGCGATCGCTCTTTACTAGCGCTAAAAGTTCCTCAACTTTGGGGAGGTGCCGAAGTCAACGAAGCTACCTTTCGCCGCTTCCAGCAACTCGTTCCCAGATACTCCGGTGCGTTGGCATTCCTGCAAACCCAGCACCAGAGTGCAGGTGGATTGCTGGCTAAGAGTGAGAATGAGTTCCTAAAGCAGCAGTACCTTCCTCGGATGGGTAAGGGTGAGGTATTAGTCGGTGTGGGTTTTTCCCAACTGCGGCGAAACGGTGAGCCGCTAGTCAAAGCTATTCCTGTAGAAGGTGGGTATCAAGTTACTGGAACAGTGCCTTGGGTAACAGGTTTTGGATTCTTTCAGGATTTTATTGTGGGTGCGGTACTTCCTGATGGTCGAGAACTTTATGGGATTGTACCTTTTACTGAGACTAATCGAGAGATTGGGGGAGCGATCGCATTTAGCGAACCCATGGAACTCGCGGCAATGACATCAACCAATACTGTTACCGCAGCGCTCACCCATTGGTTTTTACCCCAAGAGCAAGTACTGTTTGTTAAAAAACCCGGAGCTATTCACGAAAGCGATAAGAAGAACGTACTGAATCACGGTTTTTTTGCCTTGGGCTGCGCAGGAGCGGGATTAGATATCTTAGAAACTACGGCTAAAAGGAAGCAATTGGAATTTATCCAATACGCTTTTGAGTCTCTCCACGAGGAATTCACTTGCTGTCAGGCGGCAATGATGCAAGCCTTACCCCCCAATTCTTGCCCTTGGGAAGAACGACTGCAATTGAGAGTGTGGGCAATTAACTTAGCCGGACGTTGTGCCAATGCCGCCGTTACTGCTTCTAGCGGTGCGGCGAATACCAAATATCATGGAGCACAGCGAGTCTATCGAGAAGCCCTCGTGTTTACCGTATCAGGTCAAACTACCGCCGTGATGGAAGCAACACTGACTCGGCTGGTTAATTTTACATCCTGCGGGGAAGCGGGTTAGGGAACTCGAAAAAATAAATGATCCCATAGGACTTCTGAACATGAGCTGTCGATAGCAGGCTGTCCTGGGAGAATACTTGATACAACTTTTGCAAAAGTCATCCGGAGGGCAAACAAAATAAGCCGTAGAACTATAGCGAGATTCTGAATAGGACTCAGCTATGACTTGTGAAAATGTAGACATAAAATCAACTCGTCAAACGAATGCTCAACTTGCCGAGTTATTATCAGGCTTTAAAGAAGTGTTAACCCAATGTGGCGTTAGCGATTCTACAGCCATTGAATTTACCCTGGTTGAGCGGGGATTAGACAAAGAAGGCTTTACTGTCTTACCTCAAGGGTGTAAGTATAAATGCTGGTACAATCAAGGGACTTACTCGACTCAGTGTGGCGTTGTGTGTAGTATTTGATTCCTAATGAGTAGAGACATTGCAGGCAACGTCTCTACTACTGCCGTCTCATTATTGTTCAAGAGCCTGAATTTGAGATTGGGCAGCATTAACTCCTTCGCGATCGCCTACTTGTTCAAAAATTTCTAAAGCTTGTTGGTAGGAATCTAGCGCCATATCCTGTTTATTAAGTTGGGTGTAAACTGAACCCATATTGTAAAGGGCTATGGCTTGAGAGCGGGGAATATTGAGTTCTTTAAAGATTTCCAAGGCTCGTTGGTGAGATTCTATCGCCTGGGGATATTGGTTTAAATTGTTATAAGCTAATCCCAAATAGTCTAGAATTATCCCTTCTCCAATCTTATCGTCAACCTCTTTATAAATACTTGCCGCTTCTTCTAGAAACTCCAGGGCTTCCTCATTATCGTTTTCATTGAGATGAATAACCCCAATGTTGCCCAAAACAATACCTTCACTGCGGCGAATACCAAGTTCTCGGAACAGTTCCAATGATTTCTGGTGATGTTCGAGTGCCTGGTCATACTGTTCCAGACCGTTGTAGGCTAATCCCATGTAATCTAATACAATGGCTTCTTCTTGGCGATCGCCAATGTCTCTAGCAATCTTTAATGATTGCTCGTAAGATGTCAGAGCTTCTTGGTATTGACCGAGATTATCGTAAACTCTGCCGATTTGGGTCAGACTTACTGCTTCTCCTTGACGTTCCCCTGTCTTTTTGTAAAGGGCTATAGCCTCTTGCAATGTCTCTAAAGCTTGTTGTAATCGACCTTGCTGATACTGCTCAATCCCTTGCTGTAGCAGTTGATCTGCTAATTTAGGTTGCTCTTGAGTGGTTTGTGCCTGTGCCTGCTCTAATAGAGGAAAATTGGGAGATAGAGCAATGGGGGCAGCTAGAGACAGCAGTAAAGTAGTAGTTGTCAGGCTTAAGTATTTTAGAGGCTGAGGCATGGCTAAATTCTTCATGAGTCTAGTTTCCGGTTCTGATTGCATCGAACCTATTGTTCTATTATGCCTAGCGCTCTAAAGTAAAGCTAAAGGGAGGCAGTGTTTGTTCGATACCCGACCCTAAACTGACGGTGGCAATAAACTTTTCGTCCTGGGTGCCGACAACACTGGTGAAAAAATAGGGATGATTCTCATCGGTATCTAATTCTTGCTCGACTAAAACGCCGGTTTGGTCGCTAAGTCGTAATTTTAAACCGACAGGGAGACTGGTTTGGGAAGGTGTCCCCACTATTAGCAGCAGTGTCCACTCGGGAACTGATTCAGACAACAGGAGCCAAGTCAGGGCGTACAGGCGCAGGGGTGTTTCTCCTAGTTGTAGGTTACGATAAGCACCCCGCGCCTCGGTAGAAATCTCAACGTTGTTGTGCTGAAGTTCTCTCACAATTCCCTCAAATTCTTCAGCAGGCGATCGCACTTCTTGAGTGAGCGATCGCATGGCATTAGCACCAGCAAAACTCGGCAGCAGTTGCCAGGAGAATTCCTGAGCCAGTTCATCCAACTCATTCCACAACCAACGTCTCACATTTACCGCTTTTTGGGTTAGCAGTTGCAGCAAGTCTGATAAGTAAGGCGTTAGGCTGATGTCCGGTTGCGCTTCGTCTTGAGTTTGTAATTGATACAGCCAGTTGAGTAATTCTGGATTGGTGAGTACTACTGCGCCTTGTTCCCAGCTCAAAACCTGCCAAAGCTGGCGTTCAGGAGACTGTAACTGGGGCAGGAGAGCTTCCAGTTGCGATCGCATCCGTGAAAGCTGTGTCAGGCGATCATCGGGTACGGCAGGTAAGGGAATAGCACTGGGTTCAAGACAGCGTAAATTCAGCAATAAGCGATCCAGACTCCCATCAAACCAAGTGAGGGGGAACTGATACGTCCAGTCTTCATCGGCTGTTACATTTACCCTTGCCCGTTTCTCAAGGAGTTGGTTGTAGGGCAAAAAGCCACGGATAACCGCCATTTCCTGTTCTTCTCGCACGTCTATCAGCACGTAGAAATGGGGAACAAATTCAGGCAGATCGATAACAGCTCTGGGTAACGTAACCTCTTCATCCATGAGGCTACCAGTGGCAATTAGGCAGAGTTTGAAGCCGTGGACTTTGAGATTAAAAACTGCTTCAATAGAATTAGCCATTGCTGGCTGAAACAAAGAGCATTCTTCCTTATTGACTCTCATTTCTGGACTGCGTTCTGCCAGCCATTGCTCAAAACTAAACAGCGCCAAGGCATTGAGATAGGTTTGCCACTGCCGTTGTTCGTTGGGAATTTGAGTGGCGAGTTCTGCGGCTTGGTCAATCGCTTCTAATGAAAGTTCAATACTTTCAACGGCTAAGGCTTCAAAGTCAAGTTCCATTTGAGTGGTAAGATTTGAGTAGTGAGTCATCAGGGGTTGCTCCTAGTATCGAGGTGGCGGCAAAGTCTGCGGGAAAAAAGGCTGCTTTGAGAGCGGTGTTTTTCTACAGTGGCTGTACTGGCTTCTGTGGCAGCTTCTTCAATAACATGAGTAACTTGTTCATTGAGTGCGTCTTCAATTTGTTGATGGAATGTTTGGAGGCGTTCGGGTTGAATGTAGGTTTTGGCTTGCTCAAAAATGCGATCGCGCAAGTACACTAATAACTCCCTCTGGATATCGGCACGAAAGGCTTTGAGTTTGAGTAGGCGGCTGACATGAAATTGGGCTTTGAGGTTTAACTGCTTGGCGATGTCAGACATTGAGCGCTCTTGACAGTGAAATAACTGCAAGGCGATGATAAACCCTTGGGCTTTTTGAGGGTCTTTGCACTGTAATTTCGTGACGCGATCGCTTGTTACCTGGGCTATTGCTTGGTCTAAACTGGTGAGAAAGTGTTGGCGGTAGACTCTCAAAAATTCGGTTTGGTCGTTGGTAGTATCGGAGTTGGGATAGGGAATCCTTTCAGCCAGCGTCATTGGATCAGTTTCGTCTTTCGGTAAAGCCCCACCCCGGACGTGAATTCGGTACTGCCGCAAGCGAGACGCTATCTCTTGGAGTTTGGTCAATAAAGTAACTTCTGAGAGCATTTGGGGGGTAAGGCTTGATAGGCGTTGGTTAATTTGGTTGAGTTGTTCGCGGGTTGGGGGTAGGCATTTTCCTTTGATTCCGGCTTGGCGTTGTTTGAGACGTTGAGCGCGATAAACAGCATGGTAGTTTTCCAGAAGTTGTTTGGCTTGCTGGATTTCCACCGTTGTGAGCTGGTGAAACTGAGAAAAAATCCGATCAAGTTGCTTGGGAGTGGTATCGTTGAGGATTGCCCAGTCACTGACGAGATACACGCCCTGTTCGAGTAAAAAATCATTCAGTTCTCTGTGATGTCTCACCCGGCGTGTCGTCCAGGTTGCTAAACTGCTTTGTTCTGGATCAAAACTTTGCAGGATTTCATCGGAGAACGATTGATAGGGGGCAGGGCTTTGGTTCGTCGCGGCTTGAGCGTATCGACGGCTATCGTCATCTAAGACAAAGGGCAGTAAATCGCCGCAGGTGAAGCTGTGTTCAGTACCGAATTGAACTGCCAATTGCTGACAAACTCGTTCAATTTGGCTAGAAATAAAGCATTTCAGACACAATTGGGCTAAAAAACGACCCTTCTCGTCACGTTGGGTTCCCCGTTTGAACCAGTGTAGGAGTTGTCGTTGAACAAGAGCATCGGACACTTCACTGTGAATGGTGAATTCGGGAAACGAGGCTAGGAAAAATGCTTTTGCTGGGGCAATCTCCTCTCTTTTACGCTGTCCAGCCGCATTAATTGCGATCGTTGTCCAGTATCTCAATGCAAGTCTCATAGCAGTTTTACCTAGCTTTCGCTCGTCACTTATTGCTTGCGGCTTAAGGGATAACTCCGCTTACAATTGTTCTTAATTGTTTTACTTTCCATAGTCTAGAGTTGATTTGAGGGTAGAAGAGCTTGTTACGTGACGACCTAACTCTAAGTCAGTTGACCTTATGCAGGTGTAGCAGGATTGAACGCTCAAATATCTTGTCCCCACTCTGTTGGCTATGCAAACGAGAACTGCTATAAGCAAAAGCGAAGTTCCCTCTAAATGTAGAAAACTTCGCTTCAGTACTTTACTATTTAATTAATTGAGCAGCATTAGCTGTCCCTGGGCGATCGCTCCTGATGTGATTCCTTAAATCAAGAGTAATTTGTCTGTATCAGTAGAGGCTGCCATCTCCTCTAACTGTTCTTGCTGGTCTTGAGTAATGCAAGATTGAATGACTGACTCTAAATCCCCCTCCAGTAAGGGGTTTAGGGTATAATTTTGACCCAATCGATGATCAGTAACGCGATTGTCTTTGTAGTTGTACGTGCGGATTTTCTCAGAGCGAGAACCCGTACCCACTTGCGATCGCCGCATGGAAGTCACAGCTTCCTGTTGCTCTTGGAGTTTCATCTCGTAAAGCTTGGCGCGAAGAATCTGCATGGCACGCTCTCGGTTTTGTAGCTGAGAGCGCTCCTCCGTACAAAAGATGCGAATGCCTGTTGGTTTGTGGAATAGGTCAACAGCAGTTTCCACTTTGTTCACATTCTGTCCGCCAGCACCGCCAGAACGTGCCGTAGAAACTTCCAAATCTTTCGGGTCAATCTCCACTTCCACCTCATCCACTTCCGGCATCACCGCTACTGTTGCCGTTGAGGTGTGAACTCGTCCCCCCGCTTCCGTCACAGGTACTCGCTGTACTCGATGAACGCCTGCTTCAAACTTCAGCTTGCTGTAAACTTGGTTGCCCTGGATTTCTAGAATTGCCTCTTTAAAGCCACCCATATCTGCCGATGACTCGCTCAATAACTTCACGCGCCAGTTTTGACTTTCAGCGTAGCGGGAGTACATCCGCACTAAATCCCCAGCCCAGATACTGGCTTCATCGCCACCCGTTCCGGCTCGAATTTCTAACATGATGTTCTTGTCATCATTCGGGTCGCGGGGCAGGAGTAAGATCTTGAGACGGATTTCTAGCTGCTGTAGCTTGGCTTGCAGTTCTTCAACTTCCAGGGCGGCTATTTCGTGCAGCTCTGAATCACCACTCGCTTCCTTAAGGATTTGTCGCGCTCCCCCTAACTCCTCTTGAGCCGTCTTCCAAGTATTGTAGGTCAAGACAACGTCTTCCAGAGAGGAACGGGCTTTTGCCACCCGTTGCACCTCCACTGGGTTAGTCGCAATATCTGGGTCTGCCAGACGGCGCGTTAATTCGTTAAAGGTTTGTTCAACCGATTGCAGTTTCTCCAGCAGGTAAGTTTCCGCCATGACTTGTGCGCTTGCTCCGTAAAAATAGCCAGGTTGCTCACTAAACAAAACTATCTCCCAGCCGAAGATTTCCAGATTTTAAAGCTGTGAGTTGGGAAAACCCAACTCTTAATGCTGGGCGATTGTAAGAAGAGCAAACCCGCTATTTTTTATTTTGCTGAGATTGATCGGCTGATTTTCCATCGCCCTCGATCATGCCGTATTTGCGCATAAAGCGCTCAACTCGACCTTCGGTATCGATAATTTTCTGGGTTCCTGTAAAGAAGGGATGGTTGCCAGACCAAACATCGACATGGATTTCTGGCTTTGTTGAGCCAACGGTCATTACAACTTCACCGTTGCAATAGACTTTAGCTTCTGGATACCACTTGGGATGAATATCTGATTTTGGCATGATTACTCCTAAATTTTCTAAACCGTCTTTTAATTAATAGGGTTAAGTTCAGGAAGTTGGTCTTTAGTCTTTAGTCCATACTTCTATTTTATGACTAATGACTAATGACCAACGATTTATCGCTTGGAGTACTGGGGAGCTTTGCGAGCTTTGTGCAAGCCGTATTTCTTGCGTTCTTTAGCTCTTGGGTCACGAGTCAAGTACCCTTCAATTTTTAGAGGTGAACGATTGTCTGGGTCAAGTTCGCATAAGGCTCTGGCAACTCCCAAGCGAATAGAGTCAGCTTGCCCCGTCAAGCCACCACCGTGAGCATTGACTAAGATATCGTACTCATTTTCTAGACCCAAGGTTTCTAGTGGGGCTTTTACCGCTGCCAGATAACCATGGTTAAAGTTGAAGTAAGAGTCTCCGGGACGACCGTTGACAATGAGCTGACCATTACCGGGAACCAAGCGCACCCGTGCCACTGAAGATTTGCGACGACCGGTACCCCAGTACACGGCGCGATCTGTTGAGTCTGTTGCTTGCATTAGTTTTCTGCTCCTGGAATCGTATCAATGGTTAGGAATTGAGGTTTTTGGGCTTGATGGGGATGGCTGTCACCCGCATACACTTTGAGTTTGGTGAAAAGTTGACGACCCAGAGAATTTTTGGGCAGCATTCCTTTAACAGCGTGTTCGACAATCCGTTCCGGCAGCCGAGCTTGCAGTTTAGCAAAGGTTTCCGTCTTCATCCCACCGGGACGCCCGGAATGACGCCGATAGAGCTTCTGGCTACGTTTTTTGCCTGTCACCGCTACTTTCTCAGCATTGACAACAATCACAAAATCCCCCGTATCCATGTGGGGGGTGTAGGTGGGTTTATTTTTTCCCCTAAGAATTCTGGCAATTTCTGTTGCCAGCCTTCCCAGACGTTGATCAGCGGCATCAATGAGATACCACTTCTGTTCTAGAGAATCAGTTGGGGGTAGGTAAGTTTTTTCCATCAGTATTTTGGCGATCGCTTCAAAGGTTAAGTATTCAAATTAAGCTGCACGACGACGGGGTAACGGTTGGCAAGAAAAACTTGGGTTGGGTATCAAACCAGGCTTCTCGGGGAAAGGGCGAGTCAGGATAGCCTACCCGTAACAAGCATAGACCCTTAGCTGGAGCCGAATATTTCACGGCTTCCCGCTGCTGATTGACCCAAATGTCTCTAAACTGGTGGGGACTTAGCTTACCGTTTCCTAACTCGACAAGCATTCCCACCAAGAGTCGCACCATTCCATACAAAAATCCGTTAGCCTGAATTTCTATATGAATAAAAGAACCATTTCGGTAACATTCTGCCCCTTGGACATCTACCCAGGAATGTTTGCGTGCTGAATTGGCTCGGTGAAATGCTGCTAGATCGTGCTTCCCCTTGAGAGGGGTTAACGCCGACTGCATCAGGGCTTCATCGAGGGGTGCATAATAATAATGCCAACTAAAGGGTCGCACAAACAAGTTAGGGCGGCTGTCCGTATAGAGGGTGTATCGATAACGACGCCAACTAGCAGAAAAACGAGCGTGCCAGTTAGAATCTACCGCTGCTGATGCCCGAATCAGAATATCTTCAGGCAACCTACTATTGAGAACAGGAGTCCATCGTTGAGCCGGAATCGGACTTGTGGCATTAAAATGCGCGACTTGGGCAGCGGCGTGAACTCCCGAATCAGTGCGCCCAGCGCCGTGAAGGGTCACGGGTCGCTGTTCAATGGTGGAAAGAACTTGCTCGATTTCCGCCTGCACAGTGCGATGGTGAGATTGCCGCTGCCAGCCATGAAAATTTGTACCCAGGTATTGGATAACTAAGGCAATGCGCGACAAGGTTTCAGACCAACTCGATAATTGCCATTTCAGCATTATCACCACGACGGCGCACGGTTCTCAAAATACGGGTATAGCCGCCATTGCGATTGCCATAGCGTTCTGGTACTCCTTCAAACAGGGCATGAACTAGCTGTTTGTCGTAGAGATAACCCATGGCTTGACGCCGTGACGCCAAAGAGCCATCTTTGGCGAGGGTAATCATTTTTTCTACTTGGGAGCGGAGGGCTTTTGCTCGTATTTTGGTAGTGGTAATCCGACCATGACGAATCAGTTCAGTTGCCAAGGATCTTAGGAGCGCCCGCCGCTGGTCAGCAGGCTTTCCCAATTGTGGCACGCGACGACGATGACGCATCTTTCTTTTCTCCGTCTACAATCTACAAAAAATTGCGCTAATAGCTAATTGTCCCCTGCCACTATCTACTCAGACTAGCTAGGTTTGGCAGATTTTTCGTGGGGCAGGGTAATTCCCAAGCGTTTTTGCAAGGCTTCAATCACTTCTTCGGCAGACTTTTGACCAAAATTTTTGATTTCCAGCAGGTCTTCCTGGCTGTAATCGAGCAAGTCAGCGACGGAATTAATTTGAGCCCGCTTTAAGCAGTTATAAGCTCGCACTGACAGTTGCAATTCTTCAATCGGGATTTGGCTGGTTGGATCTTCATCAATAGGTCGTTCCCCAGGTTCTGGCTTTAGATCGATATCTTTGAGGGGATTGAACAAATCCACAAGAAGACCAGCGGCTTGACTTAAAGCTTCTTGAGGAGTCAAGCTGCCATTTGTCCAGATATCTAGTAGCAATCGGTCTTTTTCTAAGGAGCCGTCAATGCGAGCATCCTCAACGCTGTAATTGACTTTACTCACGGGCATAAATACGGCATCGATTTGGAGGAAATCTACCGACGAAGCATCATCACGCCCTCGTTCTACCGAGCGATAGCCTTTGCCTCTTTCGATGCGAAACTCCATCTCCAGACGTGCACTGTCTGCTAGAGTGGCGATATACTGACCAGGATCAACGATTTCTACGTCCGAGGGTAAATCGAACTGAGCCGATCTTACAGTCGAAGGTCCGGTGATCATGACCCGACCGATATGGGGTCCAGGCGTATAGCTTTTGAGGACCACTTCTTTCATGTTGAGCAGAATTTCCAGGACGTCCTCTCTAATTCCCTCAATGGTGGCAAACTCGTGATTCACTCCAGCAATTCGGACAGCAGTCACGGCTGTACCTTCAAGGTTGGACAGGAGAACTCGCCTTAGGGCATTGCCAACTGTTGTACCTTGACCGCGTTCGAGAGGCTCTAGGACAAATTTGCTATATTGACTCTGATTCTTCAGTGTTTTAGACTCTACACACTCTATTTGAAACTGCGCCACTCCAGTGACCTCCCTCCTAATACATAAAACCCCGCCAAAAGCATCAAGACGCGCTTTTGGGCTGTGTTGCTCCTAACCAAATCTTTAGAGTCATGCCGCAATAAATAAATAAAGCACCAGCGGGTTAGTGGGGCGGCTAATGGCTTCCTTAGCTGATACTCCTCATCTTTGACCTGGAGCCTGGGAACTGGGGAGTGAAGGCAGGGCTTGAAACCCTAGCTCACTCCAATTTTCCATTCCCGTTTCTAAACTCGACGTCGCTTAGGTGGACGGCAGCCGTTATGAGGAATGGGTGTAACATCCCGAATTAGGGTAATTTCCAATCCCGCCCCTTGAAGTGCTCGGATTGCAGTTTCTCGACCAGCCCCAGGACCGCTGACCATCACTTCAATCTGACGCATTCCTTGATCCATCGCTCGGCGAGCAGCACTGTCAGCGGCTGTCTGAGCAGCAAAAGGAGTTCCTTTTTTAGCCCCTTTAAATCCGCTCGATCCGGCTGAAGCCCAAGAAACAACATCGCCTCGGGTGTCAGCAATGGTGACGATGGTATTGTTGAACGTGGACTGGATGTAAGCTACTCCATTGGGAACATTGCGTTTCTGCTTTTTTGTACCAGTTTTCTTAGTTGGTCGAGCCATGTCGCTTTATTGGCTGTATGGATGATTGGTGAACTGAATAAACGTGTTACTTCTTAGCGGGGGCTTTTTTCTTACCAGCAACAGCTACGCGCTTACCGCGACGTGTTCTGCCATTGGTACGAGTCCGCTGACCCCGCACTGGCAATCCTGAGCGATGGCGACGACCCCGATAGGTGCCAATATCCACTAGGCGCTTGATGTTCATCGCTTCCCAGCGCCTCAGGTCTCCTTCGACCTGATAGTTACTTTCTACAGTAGCCCTGAGAGAAGCAACTTCGGCATCGCTCAAATCCTTAACTCTTGTATCAGGATTAATGCCAGTTGCTGCCAAAATTTCTTTAGATCGGGATAGACCGATCCCGTAAATGTAAGTTAGACCAATTTCTACGCGCTTGTCGCGAGGAAGGTCTACACTGGCAATCCTTGCCACGCTTTTTTCTCCCTATTCTTACTTTTGTGCTACAAATGATTCTAGTAGAGTCTATGGCTACCCTTGACGTTGCTTGTGCTTGGGATTTTGACAAATCACCATGACTCGACCGCGACGGCGAATGACGCGGCATTTTTCACAGATTTTTCGGACGGAGGCTCTAACTTTCATGCTTTATCGAGTCACAACGCAAGCATATTATTATATCATCATTGGTAATTTTTATGCAATCACTCGTTAAGTCATTGAAGTAAAACTATGCTTTTGTGTAATTTATTTCTTGCGTAGCCGATAAGTAATCCTGCCTTTGGTGAGGTCGTAGGGAGTTAGTTCAACTTTAACCCGATCTCCTGGCAAGATTTTGATATAATTTCGGCGAATTTTGCCAGAAATGTGTGCCAATACGTTAAAGCCATTATCTAGATCAACCCTAAACATAGCATTAGGCAGTGATTCTGTCACCGTGCCTTCCATTTCAATCAAATCTTGTTTAGCCAATTTGTCCTTACCTCAATAGCGTTTATTACTAAAACACACTCCTGACTAACGAATGAGCATTTGTCTAGGGGGTGTTAACATAATGTTATCAAATTTGCTATCCGAATGGCTGAGTTACTCATCCACTAACAAGACTTTTGCCAAAATCGTCACAAATAAGCCAAATCAGAAACATCTCCCCAAAGAGATCCAAAGAGATCTCACTCTCTTCCTTTGGCTGCTAATCAAAACTCTTCTCGGTCTAGTCCTGATTTTTGCTTTAAAAATAAATTAGCAGGGGGCTATCGCCTCTTTAAGAGATTCTGTCACTTCAGGTAAAGAGCAATCGCCATTGATCGCTCGTAAGCTTGAGCGATCGCTATAAAAGTCAATCACAGGTTCCGTCTCTTGGTGATAAACGTCCAATCGTCGGCGAATTGTCTTTTCATTATCATCCTGGCGTCCTCGCGCCAAGAGCCTTGAAATTAAAACCTCATCGGGTACTTTCAAATAGATAGCACACTCACAAGTCTGATGAATTTCCTGCAATAAATCCTCTAAGAAAGATGCCTGAGTAACAGTGCGCGGAAAACCATCTAAGATCCAGCCATTTTGAGCATCAGCCTGATTCAAGCGATTGCGAATTAAATCGAGCATCAGCTCATCAGGAACCAATTCACCCCGCTCCATGTAGGACTGAGTTTGTTGACCAAGAGGTGTAGCAAGCTCAATCGCGCTGCGTAAGATTTCTCCGGTGGAAATGTGAGGAACCTTCAATTCCTCAGCCAAAACTTGTGCTTGAGTTCCTTTTCCTGCCCCTGGTGGCCCTAAAAAAATTAATCGTGTCGTCATTCGTTGTTAGGTTTGGTTATTGATTATGAAGGATGCGTTGTTCGTTGTTGGTAGAAGAGGCTCACAGGGAGCGACCCACACAACAACAAACAACTAATGCCTGACAACTTTATTGCTTGACCATACCTTCGTAGCGCTGGGAAATCACGTAAGTCTGAATTTGTTTAGCGGTGTCAATTGCCACACCGACCAAAATCAGTAACGAGGTCGCTCCAAATCCCCTGAATGTTGCGATTCCCGTGGCGTTTTCCACTGCTGTTGGCACGACGGCAACCAAACCGAGAAAAACAGCTCCCAACAATGTCAGCCGATTCAACACTTGCTCTACATAGTCACTTGTTGCCCGTCCTGGACGAATACCCGGAATACTAGCTCCCATTTTCTTGAGGTTTTGTGACATATCCACTGGGTTGACAATCAAGGAAGCATAGAAGTAACTAAAGAAGAGAATCAAGACTAAATAGACCGTGACATACAACCAAGGGGTCGGACCATTTGGGCTGAGGTAATTGGCAACATCATTGAGGGCTTGGCTGACGGGTGCTAAAAATCCTTGGCTACCTCCACTGCGAGCGAACCCAGCGATGGAAGCTGGCAGAATTAAGACTGCCGAAGCAAAAATAATCGGCATAACGCCGCCCTGGTTTAGTCGTAACGGTAAGTAACTGGTGCGCTCTCGGTAGAGGCGTCGCCCTACTTGGCGTCGAGCTGAAATTATGGGGATGCGGCGAGTTCCTTCCTGCACGAAGACGATGCCGATAATCATGACCAGGAAAACCAGCAGCAAAATCACCACTTTACCTACTGTTTCTCGCCCCCCTGTTTGAGCCAGTTCAATGGTTTGACCTAGGGTACGGGGCAGAGACGCTACGATATTGACAAAAATTAACAAAGATGCGCCATTACCAATGCCTCGTTCGGTAATGAGTTCCGACAGCCACATGACAAACATTGAACCCGCTGTTAGCGCTAGTGCTGTTTCCGCAATGAATAAAGGTCCGTAGTTGACGGCATAAGGTCGGAGCAACCCGACCGTAATCCCTACACTTTGAATCACTGCCCAGCCCAGAGCTACATAGCGGGTAATTTGAGAAATTTTGCGCCGTCCCGCTTCCCCTTCATTTTTCTGCAAATTTTCCAGGGCTGGGATTGCCGCTGTAAGGAGTTGCAAAATAATTGAAGCATTAATAAAAGGCAAAATTCCCAGGGCAAAAATCCCGACGGCGGAAAGACCACCTCCAGAAAAAATGTCTAAAAATCCCAGAACCGGGTTATTGGCAATGCCTTCAGCAAATCTGGCTCGGTCAATTCCTGGTATGGGTAGGAATACGCCGAAGCGGGCTAAAATCAATAAGCCTACGGTCACAAGCAACCGACCTCTCAGTCCAGCAGCTTGAGCCATCTGCATAAACGTTTCTTGAGCGGTTGGGGTTTTGTCTCGACTGACGACCATAAAGGGCTACCTAAGAGAGAACACGCGGGTTATGCGAGTAAGCCGACAATGGCGAAAGCCACATCTATGGCTTTACAACTTCACAGCTACCACCAGCGGACTCGATTTTTTGCCGGGCACCAGCGGTGAAAGCAGAGGCTTTGACCGTTAGGGGTACAGTTAGCTCCCCATCACCGAGGACTTTCAATGGTCCATCATTGGTGGTAATCAAACCGACTTCCATTAGTGAGGCTAAAGTCACTTCTGTATTAGCAGAGAGTGACGTCAGCTTACCCACGTTGATCGTAGTGTAATGTTTGGGATTAATAACCGTAAAGTGCTTTAACTTGGGTAGGCGTCGGTAAAGTGGCATTTGACCGCCTTCAAAGCCGGGTCTGGTACTCCGACCTGAACGGGAGTTTTGACCCCGCATCCCAGCGCCACAGCTAGCACCTTGACCAGCACTGATGCCGCGACCGACACGACGCCGGCGCTTCTTGGAGCCTTTTTGAGGTGCTACGTCATCGATTCTCATAAGCTGTATGGTTTGTGAAGTTGTCTGGTATTAGTTGTTTGTTGTTGCCAAAGAAACGAACAACCACTCATAAACGGCTTAGGCGTAGAGGTTCTCAAGGGGAATATCCCGTTCTTGAGCCACTTCTGAAAAAGTGCGTAGCGAGTCAAGGGCATTGACCGCAGCCCTAGCATTGTTTAGAGGGTTATTGGAACCTAGTTGCTTGGCTAAAACATTGCGAACTCCAGCCAGTTCCAGAACTGTGCGCACGGCACCCCCAGCAATTACGCCCGTTCCGGGTGCAGCAGGTCGCATCATGACTTTGGCACCAACAGCGCCGCCGTTAGATGGGTGAGGGATGGAGTTTGATTTCGTTAAGGGAACGTCGATCAATTGCTTTTTGGCGTCAACAACTCCCTTGCGGACGGCACCAATCACATCACTAGCTTTGCCGACGCCAACACCGACTTGACCGCGTTCGTTGCCAACGACAACAATTGCGCGGAAGCTCAATTTTTTGCCGCCTTTAACTACTTTACTGACGCGGCGGATTTGAATGACCCGCTCTTGCCAGGTACTCTCTTTTTCTTTAGTGCGACTACTCTTTCGACGATTTGCCATACTTTTGCCTTTTGTCAGTGATCGCTGGGCAGTTCTAAATAAGAATTTGTGACGAATGACCTTAGAAGTCTAATCCAGCTTCGCGGGCAGCTTCTGCCAAAGATTTGACGCGACCGTGGTAAAGGTTCCCCCCTCGGTCAAAAACCACTTTTGAGACGCCTTTTTCAATCGCTCGCTGGGCAATTAATTTACCCACTGCGGCTGATGCCTCACAGGTTGATCTGGAGTTTAATTGCGATCGAAGTTCAGGATCTAAGGTAGAAGCAGCGGCTAGGGTATGTTGCAAGTTATCGTCAATGACCTGAACATAGATATGTTGATTTGAACGAAACACAGCTAATCTGGGGCGCTCGGAAGAGCCATTCATATTCCGGCGCACCCGTCGATGCCTGCGTTTGAGTAATTCTTTGCGAGTGAGCTTCATGGTTACTTCTTACCTGCTTTACCAGCTTTCCGTCTGATCATTTCACCGGCATACCGAATGCCTTTACCCTTATAGACTTCTGGAGGACGAACTCCACGAATTTTAGCCGCTGTGTTACCAACAATTTCTTTGTTGATCCCACTAACAATTACGTTAGTGTTGCTTTCAACAGCTAGCTGAATTCCTTCAGGTGGGACAATTTCTACGGGTTTGCTGTAGCCAACATTCAAAATCAAATTGCGACCTTGAACTTGGGCGCGATAACCCACTCCCTGGATTTCCAAACGCTTTTGAAATCCTTGAGAAACTCCCTCAACCATATTGGCAACTAAGGTGCGAGACAGACCGTGACGCTGGCGAGCCACTCTAGACTCGTCCCTACGCAACACATGGATGATTTCACCTTCTTGTTCTACTTTGACTTGTCCTGGCAGAACTCGCTGAAGTTCTCCTTTGGGTCCTTTGACGGTAACGTTTTGACCGTCAATCGTCACGGTTACTTTATTCGGAATGTCGATCGGGCGCTTGCCAATCCGCGACATAAATTAATCCTCCTTCAGAATTCAGAATTCAGAATTCAGAATTCAGAATTCAGAGAATCATCTGACTCCTGACTTCTGACTTCTGACTTCTACCAGACATAGCACAGCACTTCACCACCAATTCCCTGGCGGCGTGCTTCCCGGTCAGTCATGATGCCACTGGACGTGGAAATAATCGCAATGCCAATACCACCTAAGACTCTCGGTAATTCTTTGCGGTTTTTGTAAACTCTCAGACCCGGTTTGCTAACACGCTTCATGGCTCTGATAATGGGTTGGCGGTTTTTGCCCTTGTATTTTAAGGAAACCACTAAGTGTTTTTTTACGCCTTCCCCAGTTTCTTCATACTCCGCAATAAAGCCTTCTTGTTTTAGGACTTGGGCAATAGAGCGAGTCATTTTTGTCGAGGGTACATTTGTTGTCTGATGTCGCACTAAGCACGCATTCCGAATGCGGGTTAGCATATCTGCAATTGTGTCGTTTGCCGCCATTAGTTCCTTCCTCTGCTTACAGGCTTATTTCTCCCGGAAAGGCATCCCCATCTCTTTGAGTAAGGCGCGGCCTTCTTCGTCAGTATTTGCTGTTGTGATGATTGAAATATCCATTCCACGAATTTGATCGATACTGTCGTAATCTATCTCCGGAAAAATCAGTTGCTCTCGAATACCTAAGGTGTAGTTACCCCGACCGTCAAAGCTTCTGGGACTTACGCCGCGAAAGTCTCGAATTCTTGGCAGTGCTAAGTTGATTAAGCGTTCGAGAAATGCATACATACGCTTGGAGCGCAGAGTAACCATAATCCCGACGGGCATACCTTGCCGGATTTTAAAACCAGCGATCGCTTTTTTAGCGCGTGTCACTACAGGTTTTTGACCTGTAATGGTTGCCAGTTCACTCAAAGATGATTCTAGTGCCTTAGCATTCTGTGATGCTTCTCCCAAGCCGCGATTGACGGTAACTTTTACCACACGCGGGACTTGATGGATATTTGTGTAGCTAAACTGTTCTTTGAGTTTCGGGACTATCGTTTCTTGATAGATTTTTTTCAGGGGTTCTGCCATGGTTTTTGTCCTTTTCTTCCCTGGGCTTTGTCAGGGAACGTTAGGGGTTATCCGTCATTCGTTACAAGTCATTTATCATGGGTTATTTGAAACTCCAAAGAACAAATGACCTATTAGTCGATAATTTCACCAGTTTTTTTCAGCATTCGTACCTTACGTCCGTCTTCAGTGAAGGTGTAGCAGACACGGCTAGTCACTTTTTCTTTGTTAGAGTAAAGCATGACATTGGAGCTGTGGATGGGAACCTCAAAGGTTACAATTTGACCTGTTTCACCTTCTTGTTGAGGCTTAACGTGTTTGGTTTTGACATTAATTCCCTTAACTACAACTTTGCTGAGTTTTGGTAAAGTCTGTAAGATTTCTCCGACTTTACCTTTATCTCGACCGGTGATCACCTGCACGGTATCGCCTTTTTTGACGTGCATGCTGTACCGATTGGGAGAATTTTTAACACTTTTACTTGTACTTGCCATTAGAGTACCTCTGGAGCCAGAGAAACAATTTTCGTGAAGTTTTTGTCGCGCAGTTCCCGTGCTACCGGACCGAAAACGCGGGTTCCCCTTGGATTGCCATCAGCGTTAATGAGAACAGCAGCATTGTCGTCAAAGCGAATGCCCATGCCGCTGTCTCGGCGTAGTCCTTTGCGGGTGCGCACGATCACGGCTCTAACGACATCTGACTTTTTGACTGCCATATTGGGGATGGCATCTTTGACAACGGCAATGATCACATCACCAACACCGCCATAGCGCCGATTACCAGCGCCTAAGACGCGAATGCACATTAATTTACGGGCACCGCTGTTGTCAGCGACATTCAAGTAAGTTTGTTGTTGAATCATGGGCGTTCCTCCTACAAAGAGTTATGAGTTATGAGTCATTAAGCTGAGAGTCAAAGAGTTTTTTTCAACACCCAACACTCAGTCGCCCGTTACTCTGAGGTCTTAGTGAGGATTTCCATAACCCTCCAACGCTTGGTACGACTCAGAGGTCGAGTTTCTTGAATGCGGACGCGATCGCCCTCTTTGCACTTATTTTCCTCATCGTGTGCTTTGTATCGCTTTGTACGCACGACAATTTTGCCGTACTTGGGGTGGGGAGATCGGTTTTCCACAGCGACCACGATCGTTTTGTTCATTTTGTCGCTGACAACTAGACCGACTCGTTCTTTAACTGCCATCGGGGTCTACTCCTCTTCTTTTGCCTCAGGTTCTGGGGACTCAGGGGTGACTTGAGCCGTTGTGGATGTGTCTGCAACTTCTTCTTGGACGTCCGTTGGAGGAGCCTCAGCAGGGGATTGGATAGCAGTGGGTTCCTTTACAGGTTCTTGGGCTTCCGCTTGGGCTTCCGCTTGGGCTTCCGCTTTGGCAGCTTTAGCTTCGGCTTCGGTAGCCCGTTCTCGTTCCCGTGCGACCGTCATCATCTGAGCGACGTGGTGGCGAAGATGCTTGAACTGATGAGTTTTTTCCAAGCGTCGGGTTGCTTGTTGCATCCGCAACTGAAATAATTCGCGCTTCGCCGCTAAAATTTCATCAGCTAGTTCTTGGTCACTTAACTTTTTAGCGTCTTCTATGTTAGGCAGAGGCATAACTTATACTAGTTCCCCTTCACGGGTAATGAACTTCGTTTTAATGGGTAACTTGTTAGCAGCCAAACGCATTGCTTCACGAGCAGTGGCTTCTGGAACGCCGGCAATTTCAAATAGAATCCGACCCGGCTTGACAACTGCTACCCAGTACTCAGGTGAACCTTTGCCGGAACCCATGCGAGTTTCAGCGGGGCGCATCGTTACGGGCTTGTCAGGGAAAACGCGAATCCAGATTTTGCCCCCCCGACGGATATAGCGGGTCATGGCTCGACGACCAGCTTCAATTTGACGAGAGGTAATCCAACAGGGTTCTGTGGATTGTAAACCAAAGTCGCCAAAGTTCAAGTTATTTCCGCGAGTCGCTAGACCTCTCATTCGTCCACGCTGCTGTTTGCGAAATTTTGTTCTTTTAGGACTTAACATAGTCTTTTGTCCTTAATGTTTTGTCTTTTACGAATGACCCATGACTATTCATTAGAACGGTCTTCAAATTGCTGACGGCGTCTTTGTTGACGGCGGCGGGGTTGAGGGGCAGCAGGCGTCGGCGTTTCTTCTTGAGAGGGAATGATTTCGCCTTTGAAGATCCAGACTTTGACGCCAAGAATCCCATAGATCGTTTTGGCAGTGCGGTAAGAATAGTCGATATCCGCTCGGAGAGTATGGAGGGGAACTCGACCTTCTCGAGTCCATTCAGTTCGAGCGATTTCTGCTCCGTTGAGCCGACCGCTGACTTGGACTTTGATACCTTGCACATCAGCCCGTTGAGCGCGTTGAATGGCTTGACGCACAACCCGACGGAATGAGACTCGACGTTCTAGCTGTTGGGCAATGTACTCAGCAATTAAATCGGCATCTGCATCAACTCGCGCTACTTCAATGACGTTGATGCGAATTTGACGATTGCTTCCCAAAACGTCTTGAAGACCTGTACGCAGAGACTCAATTCCGCTACCGCCACGACCGACTACGACGCCAGGTCGAGCGGTGTGAACTTCTAAATCGACTTGATCGGCTTTGCGCTCGATCCGAATGGCAGAAATGCCTGCATTACTGAGGGTTTTCTCGACGTACTGCCGAATTTTGTAGTCTTCTTGCAGCACTTCTGGGTAGCGCTTGGTGTCTGCAAACCAGCGAGAGCGATGCTCTTGCGTGATTCCCAAACGAAAACCAGTTGGATGAATTTTTTGTCCCACGAATCCTCCCTTATTTTTGGTTAGTTGGTTGTTAGTTGTACGGAACACTCACCAACAACCTATGAGCATAATGACTGACTATTCGTTAACTTGTGGAGACACAACCACAGTGATGTGGCAAGTTGGTTTCCGAATCTGATAAGCACGACCTTGCGCCCTAGGGCGAAAACGCCTCAAGCTCGGACCCATGTCAGCATAAGCTTTCGTGATTACTAATGAGGCGGGGTCAAGACCTGAATTATGCTCGGCATTGGCAACGGCAGAGCGCAGGACTTTGATCACAGGTTCGCAAGCCCTGTAAGGCATGAATTCTAGAATAATTAGGGCTTCTCGGTAGGAACGACCTCGAATCTGATCGAGAACCCGCCTCACTTTAAAGGGGGACATCCGAATGTAACGCGCGATCGCTTGAGTTTCTGTAGTATCTATCGCCATAGTTTTCTTTTGCCTAATCTGTAAGGGGTAGGTTATTCAAGTAGAGCGACTTCCCCAGTACCCCCAAACTACCCTTACTCTATTGATTGATCCATTCAACCCTTTTAACGACGAGCCTTACTATCCTTAGAATGCCCTCGAAATGTCCGAGTTGGGGCAAATTCGCCCAGCTTGTGTCCCACCATTTGTTCGTTGATGAAAATCGGTACGTGGGTGCGACCGTTATGTATAGCGATCGTGTGACCGACCATCTGGGGCAAAATCGTTGATGCCCGCGACCAAGTTTTTATCACTTGTTTGTCGCCTCTGGCATTTAAAGCTTCAATTTTGCTCAGAAGGCTATCGGCAACAAAAGGACCTTTTTTTAAAGAACGACCCATAGTTTAAATGTTGTTAGTTGTCAACTTACTTGTCAGTTTTCACTTCAAACTATTAGGACTGGCGACCGCCGCGTCCTCGCTTGGAGGATTTCCGTCGGCGTCGGACAATCAAAGCGCTACTTTGTTTTTTCCGCTTGCGGGTTTTAGCACCTAAGGCTGGCTTACCCCAGGGTGTCACTGGGCCTGATTTGCCAATGGGAGCTCTACCTTCACCGCCGCCGTGGGGATGATCCACGGGGTTCATGACGCTTCCCCTTACCTTAGGACGTCGTCCTATATGGCGGTTGCGACCGGCTTTGCCGGCACTCAAGTTTCGATCCTCAGCGTTGCCGACCTGTCCAATTGTCGCGTAGCATTCTCGGCGTACCATTCGGACTTCTGTAGAGGGCAGCTTCAGCGTCACGTAGTTGCCTTCTTTGGCGACAACTTGCGCTGAAGTACCAGCAGCGCGGACAATCTGCCCACCCCGTCCTGGTGATAGTTCCACATTATGAACCTGAGTTCCTAAGGGAATATTGCTTAGGGGTAAAGCATTACCTGTTTCAATGGGGGAATCGGGTCCTGCAATAATGGATTGCCCTAACTGCAAACCAGTGGGGTGCAGAATATATCGCTTTTCTCCGTCCTGATAGTAAACCAAGGCAATACGCGCATTCCGGTTGGGATCGTATTCAATGGTGGCTACTTTGGCGGGAATATTGCGCTTGTCGCGCCGAAAGTCAATGATGCGATACAGCCGCTTGTGACCACCACCCCGACGCCGACTGGTAATAACGCCGCGATTGTTGCGACCTTTAGCACGATGTTTGGATGTGGTTAGCGATTTTTCTGGCTCACTCCGGGTAATCTCTGAAAAATCTGAGATTGTAGCCTGACGAGTACCAGGAGTATAGGGTCGAAAGGAACGGGTACCCATAAAAACTATCCTTATATCAACTGAAGGCTCAAGTGTAAAGAATGAAGTCTGAAAAGAAGGATAAAGTGTAAACGATAAAAGGTCTTAGCATCGCACAGCGCAGCCTGGACTAAAATTTCACACTTCACTCTTCGTGCTTCATACTTCTGGGAACAAGGTAATCGAGTCTCCGGCTGCTAGGGTCACGATCGCCCGTTTGTACTGCGGTTTATAACCGACAAATCTACCAACTCGACGCTTTTTGCGCGGCGAACGCTGGGTATTTACACTAACAACTTTAACCTCAAAAAGGCTTTCAATCGCGGCTTTAATTTGGGGTTTAGTCGCTTTTGGCACTACATCGAAGACGTACTTGTTATCTTCCAACAAGATCGTTGCCTTTTCCGTAACGATTGGGCGAATTACCAAATCTGCCAGGTTGTGGGGGGCGTACTTAGTCACCGTAAACCTCCTGAATTTTGGCAAGAGCTGTACTCGTGGTCACGATTTTGTCAGCCTTCAATACGTCATAGATGTTCAAGCTGGTCGCATAAATCAGTTTGACATTTACCAAGTTACGGGCTGACAAATAAACCGTTTCTTCTTTCTGAGGAAGGATTAGGAGTACTTTTGATTTCTCATCGATTCCCCACCGAGCGATCGCTTGCAAAAGATCCTTCGTTTTGGGTTGTGGCAGTTGGTCTGCAAAGTCCTCTACCACAAGCAAATCTTCGGATCTATTCTGGAAAGCCGTGCGCAGCGCCAATCGTCGCTCTTTGCGGTTCATCTTGACACTGTAATCTCTGGGCTTAGGTCCAAAAATTACACCACCACCGCGCCAGAGTGGAGAGCGAATCGAGCCAGCACGAGCGCGACCCGTTCCCTTTTGTCGCCAAGGTTTGCGTCCTCCTCCCCTAACTTCAGCACGAGTTTTCGTGGAGGCATTTCCTTGACGAGTGTTCGCCATTTGCCTGACCAGTGCACGATGAATAATATGAGCAGCGCTTTGTTCTTTGGCAACTCGCCATTCGAGTGTCGCCTGTCCGACTTCTTCTCCTTGCCAGTTCCGCACTACACAATCGACCATATCTTTAAGTCCTTAGTCCTTAGTCCTTAGTTCTTAGTCTTTTTGTTCATAGTTCATAGTTCATAGTTCATGGCAGTGAACAATTCGCAATGTTAACGATGAACAATGACTATTGACCGACTTTGTTAGCTGGGGCAATGCTCAAAAGAGTCCCAGGCTTGCCGGGAACTGCACCTTTAATTAATAGTAGGTTCCGGTCTGACTCGACTCGCACCACCTGGAGTTTGCAAATTGTGATTCGCTTGCCGCCATAACGACCTGCCATCTTTTTACCGGGAAAGGTGCGACCAGGGGTCGTTCCTGCTCCAGTAGAACCGGGTAAGCGGTGGTTTTTGGAACCATGAGCCATCGGTCCCCGCTTAAAGTTGTGACGCTTTTGATAGCCAGAAAAGCCACGACCGATACTCGTTCCACTGACATCAACAATTTGACCAGCGCTGAAGATATCGACATTGACTAGCTGACCCAGCTCAAATGCATCGGTGCTATCCAAGCGGTATTCGCGCAGGTGACGCAATGCCGAAGCGCCGGACTTGACTAAATGTCCCATCTCAGGCTTGTTAATTGCCTTGGATTTGACTTCTTGATAGCCAAGTTGGATGGAGCTATAGCCATCAGTCTGCTTGGTTTTAATTTGGGTTACTCTGCATGGACCGGCTTGAACGACGGTGACAGGAAGAGCTCTTCCTTCTTCGTCAAACACTTGAGTCATGCCGAGTTTCGTGCCGAGGATACCGACAGACACGGGTTTCTCCTTTCTAGACATTACAGCGAGGTCGTTTTGGCGCTGATTCAAAAATGAATCAGCTCTACCTCACAAAGCTTCTCATTTGACCCTAAAAGGGGCAGTCATCTCCTCTTGTGAGGCAATGCCTGCCGTTTTCTAGCCTGGTAAGAGTTTAATTACTAGCCAGATTGCGTGAACCGTCTTTGGAGGTTAGGACTGGCTAACTGCGTTGCCTTGTACCGTCGAGACTTAAGTCGTCAATTCCTCAGTATCCCAACGAGGCAATGATGCATCTACCTAAGGGGTAAGAAGTAGTTAATCAAGAACCTGACAGCCTCTTTTGAAGGAGCGGCATTGATCACTGCTCTAGCTCGGAGTTAAAACCAACAACGGTTTAGCACCCCAAAACATAGTGGCTTTGGCTTTGAAGTTCAAAGACCACTGCCTCCTCGAACCTCATTTGCTTCTTAGAAGCTGCAAATTGGTCACGATTGTTCAGTATAAAACATTGACCTGCATTTTGTCTACCAAACTTCAGGCAACATTTTTAGCTGGCTTCAGGGTGGTATCCTCTGTTGCCTCGATTTTAGCTACAACCCATTCCCAATCAAAATAAACGGTGCCCAATAATAAGGATGACTAAGGCGATTTGCCACGTTGGGCTTCAAACCCTCCCGCAAACGCTGCTGCACCACAATTGTACCCCGTTCCTTACCCAAGGCAGTATCATCGCCAGTAATCAGAGCAATTTGGGCTTGTCGTAAGGCTTCAGCTTTGGTAACGTTGCCCTGCTGCAAGGCAGTGTAAAAGCCATTCATCAATAACTGAGTACCGCCATCATCCACCGTCCACAACGAAGCAATCGCCGCCCTCGCACCTGCCCGTTGCATCAGATAGCCAAAGCCGAGAATTTCATCCCCATTACCCAGTTTGCCACCCAAACCCGTTTCACAGGCACTCAAAACCACCAAATCAACCGTTTTGAAATTCCATTTTTTTGCGTCTTCCAACGTAACCCGTTCCCCATTGCCAAACAGAATAAATGAATCTTGCGGCTGACCCACCACAAACGCCGCATGGGTGGCAAAATGAACTACGGTATAGTCATCCATTTTGGGAACGGTTGCTTCTGGATTGAAGGCGGTATCTCGCAATTGGGTAGTTGTGGGAATGGTTTCAGCTAAGGTTTCCACCTCTACACCAGCAAAGGGCAACCCGGAAAAGTTAAATCGCTCTCCCCTAATATCAACACTATAGTATCCGCTAGTAAAAGCCTCCGCTAATATCTGAATTTGGGGTTGGGGTTTAGTATTGAGTTCCGTGAGGGAAGCGGCAGTAATATTATTGATGCGGTAACGCTGCACCAGCCATTGCTGCCCATCGTACAATGCCGTGAGGGGAATGTAACGCAGTTGACCATCGGGCGCATAAATAATAGTTTGGGCATCGGCGGCTTGGAGTTCAGCTTCTAGGGGTTTAATCAGCCAATTGTAGAGTTGTTGGGCGGGAGTTTTGGCATCGGCGGTGGGGTTGAGTAAGGCTTGACGGAATGCGGTAATTGTTTGATTGAGTTGTTCTCGTGTAACTTTTACGGTGCGGTGAATGGGGGGAGAGTCAGGGGTGGTGAGGACGAGTTCTAGGCGGTCATCTAGAATTAAGGGATAGAGGAGAACGGCATTTTGATTGAGTTTTTTTAGGTTATCTTGTAAGCTGATTAGTTCTTCTAAATTATTCAGCAAATCCTGTTTTTGACCAGTGCGGCTGAGTTGGTCAACCAGTGCTAACACCTCTGGACTTTCAATAAAGGTATTGAAGTCGGCGATAATTTGTTCTTGGGCTTTTACCAGTTCAGCGATGCGCTTTTCTTGGTCGGGTGTGCGGTTTTCGGGTTTAATTTGTCGCAGTTGCGTGAGTTCTTTGCCTAAGGCGATCGCTTGATTTTGAACTGCCGCATATTTTTGGGAAAATTGTTCTTCTTGGGGCAGGGTTGAGACAGTGCGGCTAGTGGTTTCTAGGGTGCGTCTCCTAGAGGTGCTTACTGTTACTGGGTTATTCTCCGGCTCATTCTGAAGATAATCATCAATTTCTTGTACCTTCAGCAAATCTAAAACCTGTTGCGCCTCTGCTGTGCGATTTTGCTTGAGCAATAAATCAGCGAGGGAGCGATAGCGATCGGCTACTTTTTCGGTATAAGATTGTTGTAGCTCAACAGGTACAACCCGCAGCTCTTTCCGAATGTCTTCGGTAACGTTAACCGACTGCTTGTAGAATACAATTGCCAATTCGGGTTGGTTTCGTTGTTCGAGCAACTGACCTAAGCGTTTGAGCGTTTCCCCTTCACTCACTAAATCGCCAACTTCGCGGTGAATAACTAAAGCTTGCTGATATAATTCCTCAGCTTTCTTCTCTTGGTTTTGGTTCTGGTAAATTTGTCCAATATTACTAAAGGCTATTCCTTGCCCCGTGCGATCGCCTACGTCTTGATACAAGGCTAACGCCTGCTGATAAAGGGTTAGAGCCTGGTCATAGTTACCCAGATAGGAGTAAATTTGTGCGATGTTGTTGAGGTTTAAAGCCTGACCCGCACGCATAAAGGAGTCTTGACCAAAGGCATCACCGACATTAGCGCGAGCGATCGCATCTTGGCTGAAAAAGCCTAGTGCTTGGGAATTTTGACCGAGGGTATCGTAAAGTAACTTAATCTCGTTCGAGGTTGTTTCTGGGTCAGAGCGATCGCGGAATTTACTGTAAATATCTGAGGAACGTTGAGCGAATTCTAGGGCTTTTTGATACTGACCGAGGCTAAAATAAGCTGCACCTAAGTTATTGAGGATTGCGGCTTCATCTCCATAAAAGCAAAGTCTTGATTCTGAGCCTGTACCGTAGCAGTCGCCAACAGTTGTGGTGATGGTTAAGGCTTCCTCGTAAGCGTCCAACGCCTGAGCGTACTTGCCCATATTAACATAAACTACCCCAATATTATTCAGGCTTTGGGCTTTAGTAATACCCCGGTCGTAAATCGGTAATAATTGCTGATAAAATTCTAACGCTTGCGGATACTCACCCATCCGAAAGTGAACGGCTACAATTCGTTGGAGGAGATTGGGGTAAGTATAGCCGCCAATGCGATCGCCTAATTTTTTGTAAATGGCTAACGCTTGTTGATAAAACTCTAGGGCTTTAGGGTATTGGTTGAGATGGGTGTAAACTTCCCCAATATTGTCGAGGGTATAGCCTTGCCCTTCCTCATCACCAATTGCTTTACGAATGGTTAACGCTTGTTCAAAGAACTCCAGAGCTTTAGAATAATCGCCCATCCGCAAGTAAACCGTCCCAATATTATCGAAGCTCTGTCCTTCGTGTTCTTTGGCATCGTATTGTTTGAAAATTGCTAATGCCTGTTGAAATTTCTCCAATGCTGCTGGGAATTGACTGTATTCTAATAGCTGCCACCCCTCTTGGTTGAGATAAGCACCTTCGGTTATTTTTTCTTCATAGGTTGGTGCGGGTGCTTGAGCTGATGCTTTAGTTAATGGCAGGGGAAGATTGAGTAAGAGAAGCGAGGTTGCAGTGACAAGGGTGAGGTGTTTGAGAGTGTCGCGCATGATAGGTGGATTTTTTGTCGTAATTTGGAAAGCTGCCTTTGCCCTGGAGCTACATCGACACACCCTCTAGTTAGCAAGGATAGGCGTTTAGCAGTGCAGATAACTGGTTAGTCTAACCTATCTCTTACCAGTAGGAACCTATGCACTGGCTCAACCTGCCCCTATGAATCAAATTTTTAACTGGGCGATCGCGTTGTTCACAGTAAAGGCGAGATCCCCGACTTCTTAGAGAAGTCGGGGATCTGAACCGCCTCAAGGTGAAACGTTGGATGAAGCGATCGCAATTATCCAGTAACACTTTACCCTGATCCAGTAACTCAACAGGAATATAAACGCTCACGCTACCGTTGCCACTGTTTCTAGGCAGTGTAGAGTATATCTGGCTCTGGTTTTGAGGATTGTGAGTTGATCGACTTGTGCTAGGAGATGGTCTAGATTGGCAATTTCGTCGGCAGAGAGTTGAAATTCTGCATTCTGAACTAGCAAATCGTTCAATTGATTTTGTGCTGCGGGAGCTAGCATACTATCAGCTAATGCTTGCAGTTCATCTCGGCTTAAGCCAATTAAGCATTCCTCATCTAAAGCCAGTGGGTTTGCTAGTCGATTATACGCTTCCAAATCTAACAAGACGCCAACTCGCTCCCCCTGCTCGTTGGTAATGTAACGCACTTGCTCAGACATGGGTTTTCTCTCTCAGGTCTTTGCTTCACCTACTTATTTGGTTTCCAGACATGAGGGGTATTCACCTTTACGGTTTGTTCCTTGGAGTTAAAGACCATCCAGAGTGAGGGAGTTGCTGCCACTTCCACAATGCCTTTCTGTACAACCTTGCCTTGAGTAGATAGCTGAATCTTGTAGACTCCAGGTGGAGTATCATAAGAAACAAGCTGCACATTCTCCTCCAGAGGAATCTCTGTGAGTATCTTTTCTCCCTTAGAGTCCTCCACAGAAACTGTGAGCGAATCATCGGTACAGGAGACAAAATTTAGTCTTACCAGCCAATCCGGTTTTAAGTCAAAACCATTTTGATATTGGTTGTTATTTTCTACATTAGTCGAACTAAGGTCATTACATACAGAATGAGCAAAAAGCCCTGCTTCTTCCCTGTTAGCTATTTTCTTTTGGTACTTATCTTGTTGCTCTAAGCGGTTGGCTTCCCTCAAGTCATAAGCTTCATCAGGTTCGATAGCAAGATTCGGCTTCCAGACAGTAGAGTTGTCTACCTGTACGGTTTGCTCATTGACATCCACCACAAACCTGATATGGCTTTTGGGTTTCACTTCCAAAGAGCCTTTTTGCCAAACCCTACCTTGAGTCAAAAACTTTACCGTATAGGTGCCAGGGAAGATGGTACTGCCACTGTTTCTAATGCTGAACTCCCCAGGTTCCTTGGTGCCGAAATAGCTCTGTTTATTAACCTCACCCTCAAAAGCAACTGTGAGCTGTTTAGTGTGCTCATTGATGCAGGTGAAGATCTCGACAAATCCCTGCCCGTCTGGTATTGAGTCAGCTTGCCGTCGTTGGGCATTTAAGTAAGCTGACTTACGATTAGCACAGTCAGTCCGAAAGTTAGCCTCCTCAATTTGGGTTTGTATAGAGTTACGAACCAAGCCGCAAGCTCTAGTGGCTAAGCTGATAGTAATGAGTAGTGCGCTTGTGATAATAATTTTAGATTTCATGTTTCTTTCAACTTCGATTTGCTACTGCACAGCTTTGTTAAACCGAGACGGCTTTCACTGCTATAGCAAACCTATTTGAGTTGTGAGATGTCATCGGTTCAGAGTCCTGACTTCTTAGAGAAGTCAGGGATCTCGCCTTCACGAATCATTTAGAACTGCCATACAACGTTAGTTCTTATTGCTCTTCAATGAAAATAGTATTATAACAAATTCGGGTTAACTACCCCCTTTTTCAATAACCAGCATAACTGGTGTAGAGACGTTCCGCCAGAACATCTCTACAGGAATTTGATATCGCTAGTCATTGGTTTTCGTTCGAGACTTGAATGCTGCGATCGCTTCTGGACTGGGTTCGAGTTTCCAATAATTGCCCTGCGGTATCAAGAAATATGACAGAAGAAGCGATCGCCCTAAAAAGGCAGATACTCAACAACATTAAGCCATTCCCCAGGTTCTGAAGCAAGAGCAATTAGTTCCAAATCTTTGACAAATTGCCCAATCGTACCCCCTAACTGATGTCCAAATATCAACCCTGCAAAAGGTCGTTCCTGACGCTGCCAATCTTCAGCTAGTGCTTTAAACCGGATATCCTGAGTAAATAAAACTCGACCGAGTGAACTAGCGTGTTCCAAAAGCGCCTCATCAGTTAACTCTGCTGAATTGTCTTCAATTGCAGTGAGAACATCTACACCACGACGACGCAATTGATCTGTAATAGCTTGAGGTACATGAACATCCATGTAGAGTGCGATCGCCACTTACAACAGCCCTTTTGCCCGCATCCTGACAAAGAAAGGAGAAGGTGATGCTTGAGATTTTGCCTGTTGCGCTTGCTCCCATTCGGTGCGAATCTCATTGTCAATTTCATCTTGGCGATCGAAGTAATACACCATCGCCGCATGAGCTTCTGATAGGGTTAGGTAAGGATGCTGTCGGCACATTTCCTCAACTGACCAACCATAAGCCAAATAATCCATGACAATCTGAGCAACGCGCACACGCGGTATTCGCTGTAACCGTGCGGGTTGACCTTCCGCTTTCTCGATATGAGGATAAATTACTCCTGATGTCATGGCATTGATGTTGAATCCCTACTGAAGCTTAGAATAACAAGTCTGAGTGAGCAGAGCTATTGTGTAAGGGATTGTCTTTCATTCGTTCTGTTCACCGCTAGGAATTGCCCCAGCCTAGATGCCGTTGGAACAAATAAAGAGCGATCGCCAAGTGATGGAATCAAAGTTTACCCTCTTGCAAAACGCCAATCTTGGGTAACTCCTTCCACTCCGGCTCAATCGGTGAGTAGCGGCAATAGCACACAACAATCTCGTCATACTCAGCCGAGTCAACCGACTTAAACCGCTCAACTCGGCTCACTTCCCAGTCAGACCAACGAACATGAGTGCTAGCATCCGGGAAGTTTGGATCGACCGACTCTTCAAAGCGGGCAAACTCACGCGGACGGTAGCCTGGTTCTGGCAACGCCTTATTAGAGCAATCCAAATACTCAGCCAGCATCCGGGTTAAATGTCCAGCAGGCTGCAACTTACGCTCCTTCCACCCCTTCGATGAAGCTGATTCAGTTTTGAAGACAATCCATCTCTTCACAGCTTATTCCTCCCTCTCATGTTGGGGTTCATAGGGACTAGGTGGGAACTGGGGTTCGCCATCAAACACACAGTCAACCTCAAGCATTGGATCGCCAGTCTCCTCAATCCTGACAAGGTTCCAGCCGTACTTGTCAGCCATGTCCTCACACTTGTCTGGATCGGTTGCGCCATGCCGTGAGACGTTCTCATCCGGGTCGTACCGTGGACTTCTGGTCATTAATCATTTGCAATCATTGTAAGTTAGTATTCTGCTAAATCTCGTCAATGGCAACTAGGAATTCTTCAGATGCGGTTGACACGACCAAAGCGCGATCGCACCCCTTAAGCATCAACCTGATTCGACTCCGGTAGGAATTCCGGGTTCATCACTTGCTCTGGAGTGTAGGGACATTCTTCTGGAAAAACCTGTTCGCCCAACTGAGTCTCTCGAATCGCCAAAGCTAAACCGAGTTCGTAAGCAGCGAGGAAAACCTCATCGAGATAAGGCTTCAAACTAGGGCTATCCTGCAAAAGTAACCGAATCTGAACCCGTTGTTCTCGAATTGTACCCAACCAACTATTGCTGCGTTTGTCAGGTTGAAAGTGCCATTTCAGCAGATGTCCTAACAACACTCCTAATCGATTCCTCAGCTCTTGTCGCTCTTTTCTGCCCAACGATTCAATTTCCTCAATCAGGTTGAGTGTGTCTAATTGCTCCCATTGCTGAACTTTGAGCAACATTACCTGCTCTTGAGTCCAGCCATAAAAATCTGTTTCATAGAGGTAAGATGTGTGCATTCTCATCAAGGGAATTGTCTTTCATTGGTTTTCTTCATCAGAGTACCTCCGATGCGGGAAACTCTGCGTCTTTAGACCAGAGAGGAACGCGAGGTAGCGGTTTTAACCGCCTACTATCTTTTTCAACCATGATGTGGGTCATTGATGTACCGAGCAATTGTTT
>NZ_JADEWY010000285.1 GCF_015207375.1 Coleofasciculus sp. LEGE 07092
CTGTTGATTCATTGAGTCAAATCTTGGCTCCGTTAATTAACTAAGTATTTTTACTCAGCCAATACCTCGTTTTAGCGAGCGCCCTTCATACTTCAGTTATACTACATTTTGAAGTGCGGAATGTGGGGTATACACTACTACTTGCTCCCCTAGAATCACAATTGCAAGCCAGTGGCGTCAAGACATTGGTATTCAATCCTTTGGGACAATTTCGCACCGTTCCCCTCGCCGCCCTCCACGATGGAGAGCAATTCCTGGTGCAAAACTATGCGATCGCTCATACCTTAAGCTGGAGTTTGCTGTCTCAATCAACAACCCGACGACAACCCGAAAATAGCCACGCCCTCATCTTTGGCTTAACTCGGGGGGAAACCAACTACGCCCCCTTGCCCGGAGTGCAGCGAGAAACTCAAGCCATCCAGAAAATTCTGGGTGAGGGGAAAAGCCAAGTCTTTCTCAACGAAACGTTCACCCCAGACACCCTCCAGCAAGCCCTACGGCTACAACCCATTTCAATCCTGCATTTAGCCACTCATGCCAAATTTGGGGGGACGCCAGAGAGCAGCTTTATCCAAGCATCCTCCCAGCAAATCTCGCTACCAGAATTGGAAAAAATTTTGGCAAGTGCTATTTATCCGCCCTCGCTACTGGTGCTGAGTGCTTGCCAAACAGCAGCCGGGAATGAGCGCACTACCCTTGGTTTAGCGGGTATCTCCCTGCGTACAGGCGTCGCTACAGTTCTGGGAAGTTTGTGGTTTGCTAATGATCGCCTGAGTGCAGAACTCCTGAGTGATTTTTACCAATACAATCAAAAATTCCCCTTAGCCGAAGCCCTCAAAAGAGCGCAAGTCAAGCAAATCAGCGATCCACGCTCCCACCCAGCCACCTGGGCTGGATTTACATTGTGGGGACGTTGGCAATGAAAAAGTGTACACTTTCTGAGAAAGAGTGAGATTTTTTCCCGATTCTGAGATATGCTTTTCTTTAGCGGGTGAACACTCAAGTCAATAATTGGCTGAATACGCTATTTTACCACCAAGCCTATTCAGCCAAAAAAAATGCATCGTAGGAAGCTAGTCACACTAATTCCCAGCTCCTACGAAACTGTTCACATTATTCACATTGCTCACATTATGACACAAAAAATAGTCACACCGGAACGCCCTCTGGTAGTTCCACCACTCCTCGCTGCCGAAATTGGGCTAGCTGAAGCCATCATTCTTCAACAGATCAACTACTGGCTGCGGAAATCTGATCACATCATTGACGGCATTAAGTGGATTTGGCAAACCTTCAACCAATGGCAAGAGCAATTCCCCTTCCTCTCCATGCGCCAAATCCGCCAGGGAATCAATAAACTCAAAGCGTTGGGCTTAATCCAGGTTGAACGCAAGAGTGCCAAGACTTGGTATCAGGCAAACTGGTATTCAATCTGCTATGACAACTTAAAAGCCTTGTGGCACAGGATTTGCCCACCTCGTGCGAATGCATCCGATCGCAGTGATCAAATCCATTTGCACGAGGCGATCGCATCAGATCAAGAGACTTCCTCTTCAAAAGAATTC
>NZ_JADEWY010000069.1 GCF_015207375.1 Coleofasciculus sp. LEGE 07092
CCCCATCCCTTTTTTATATCGCTACCTCTTCCGCTACTGCACCCTTGGCAACTTGTGGCTGCACCAAATTCTCAGCTCCTTTCACCACTTGAACGGTCTCAATTACATCGCCTTCTTGTAAGTTTTCCAGAACGTCTTTACCCTCTACAACATAACCAAAGACGGCATAGCGCCCATCCATGAGGTTGTAGCCAGGGGGGGTTACTTCGGTATCAAACTTGAAGAAGAAGAATTGAGACGAGCCGCCATTGGGATCGCTTCCCGGACGCGCTAGAGCGATCGCGCCGTATGCTGAGAATGGAAGTGCAGGTTCATCTAAGTAAAGACCAGCGTCCTCTAAGGTAATGCCATAAATTGGCTCGTCGTCACCTCGAACTAGAACTTCTAAGGGAATAGCACGGTATTCACCTGTATTTGGGTCAATAAACCCTTCTTCAGGTCCGGGTGGATCGCCAGCTTGCACCACAAAGAAGTCTTCAGCACGGGTGATTTCCAATCCATCATAGAACCCCCGCTGAACTAGATCGACAAAGTTACCAGCCGTGACTGGAGCACTGTAGCCATCAACCACTAACGTCATCTCACCTTTATCGGTTGCCATTTGTACAGTGGCACGACCCTTAAGCTGAGGCAAATTACTGTACTCTGCGGGGACTTCAAAGGGAAACTTTGTCACCATCATCTCCTCAAGCGTACCCACTTGATCGAGCAGTTTGCCCCGCTCGATCCAGACATTTTCCTTATCCTGAGCTTCGACTGCCTCTCGGAGTGAGGCAATGTCGTTCTTCATCTGGGCAATTAGAGCTTCTGCCTGCGGTTTTTTATCGTCTGGAATATCGTCAAGCACTTGATCGGTGCGATTGCTCAGAATCACATCCGCTTTGGTAATATCCCTGTTAATTGGACTCCAGCGCTTCCCCCGCAGTTGCGTAGCGATATCCTCCAGACTAGCTTGCACGTCCCGTATCGGCTGGTTGTCAATCGGTAGGGCATATCGCAACAATGCTTTCCCGTCTGTAATCGCATTCCCCCCCGCCAATCGACTTTCACGGACAGGTTGGTCGTTACCCAAGTCCCACCAAGCGCCGCTAAGACCTAGTGAAAGCGTTACTAAGAGCAGCCCTAGGAGGCTGGTTTTTATCAATCGTTTGCACCAATCGAGCATGAAAATTTTTGAAGCTCCCATAAACATATCACCCAAGGCTTTGCACCATCAGGGCTTAGGCTCACTTAAACTGCATTAAAACCATCATTTTTCATCTTGCCATAAGGCTGTCCGTCTCCAGCACTAACTTGCCTCAACTGCTGAGTTTTCATTTGTCACGTTGGGCAAAGGGGAGTAGTCCGTGGGTAGCTAGATGAATAAATCGGGCGTTGGCTAAACGTTGTTTGATTGCCGTCATAAGGGTTTGAGCTCGGCTTTACGGAAAGTGATTTCACCGGTGGGTTTGATCACCCAGATATAGAGTTCTGACTCTTTGACTTGCTGTTTACCCTCTACCTGAAAGTCATCGTAAATAATCGAATATTCAACCAAAGTCAATAGAAGCCCGACGAGAAACCCTGCGGTAAAGTGGCTGTTCCCATGCCATCGAAAGTGCCATAAAGAGAATATTCTGCCGCTCGATCGCTGGAAAACTAATCGTGTAAATCATATCGTTTTGCTCCCACATTACCGTCGAGAACGAATAGGACGGATTTTGCAGCGGTCCTTCGATCAGGTATCCTTCGACGTTTGGGGCTAAAGTAATGCGATCGCCAAGGGTTTGATGCCGCTGTAAATCCCGTTGCGCACTAGGAAAATCTTGTCGAGCGACGGCAAAACTGCCCAGCAAGCAGGAGTGAGGGCTGCGATCGCAGGTAAAAAGACTCACGGTGAAGCTGGGAGGCGTTTCTGAAGGAAAGACACGGACAACAAGTTGGTCTTTGTCAATATCTAAGGGATTGTTAAGCTGTAGTTCAGCCGGTAATCGCATTGCCAACCCTACGGGTAGGTTACTCTGGATTTGCTCTAGGTGAGGGACAAACACAGATGCAGGACGAGCTACCACTCCCGCAGGACTGCCTAAGATGGATAGAACAACAGGTATTGCCAACAAACAACGCCGCCAAATTGGGTAGAACACAAACGTTTGGGGTTTTTCTGGAACGATCAGGTCAAAGCTATCATGTTACTGAATCAGTTAGTGGGTGTCATTAACCCTCATTTTGTAAACTTTTACAAAGTAAAACTGCAGATTCTTTAAGGTGTATCCAAAAAATCTCTGTTCTCTATCACTCTTATCTTCTCACTTTCTGGGTAAAATCCTTAAAAATTATAGAGTTTTGGTAAAAATATTATAAGTGATTATAAAATTAGTTAAGATTGTAACAATTCGCTGATTCTTGATAGCGGAAAAGCTGTGACGGGAACACTGGACTAGGTAAAAGCTTAATCCCGGCTATTTTCACCGTTAAAGCCAGTAAGTTTGCTAAAGTTTTGCTGGATAAACAAAGTGCCAGATTGATGAGCAACGCAGCCTCGTCTCTAATCGTCGGTAAATCTTGGGGTGATTACAAATTAGCCATTGTCGGTGGTCAAGAAATAATGGTATTAACAACAGTAGCTGACGACCTAATCAAAACAGAGAACCATTGAACCCAAACACTGTTAAAAAACCGGGCTATGGTAAGGGAAGGAGCGCTAAGAAATGAAGACGCTTGTATTGAGCAAAGGAACAGTCGGATTTGATCGGATGTACCCAGAACGCAACCTTAGCTTGGCGGCTAGAGCGGCGTTTGACGATTTGACTCGCTTGACGACTTGTCTGACTCAGGCACCGATCGCTCTCCTGTGCTTGGTGGATGCCAAGGGGCAGTGGTTGCAGTCTCAGGTGGGATTAGAACCCGAGGCAACGGACTCTTACTTAACGTTATGTGCCGAAATAATTGCGCAACTAGACAATCGAGCCGATCCAGTGTCAATTGTTGAGGATACCTTGGTTGACCCGAGGTTTAACATTTGCACTCGGGTAACATCCTTGCAGCTTGTCAGATTTTGCGCGATGGCTCCCTTAGTCACCCATCAAGGTTTGCTCGTGGGACTGTTACTGGCAATCGACCGAATACCTCGACAGCTAACGGCACAACAGCAAGAGGCATTAGGGGCATTGAGCCGACAAGCTAGTACTCAGATAGAGTTGCACCAAAAGGTTAGAGATTTAGAAGAGTCGGCAAGTCAATACCCGCCGATGGCAGAGATACAGCCAGCATCCTATCAACACTCAGATATTCAATTGGCGCTCGATCGAGCCTCTATTGTCGCCATTACCGACTATCAGGGAAAAATTAACTACGTTAATGATAATTTCTGTAAAATTTCTAACTATTCCCGAGAAGAAGTTTATGGTAAAACCCATCATCTAATTAATTCCGATTACCATTCACCCGATTTTTTTAAACAGTTATGGACAACAATTAGCCGTGGCAAGGTCTGGCGAGGCGATATCAAAGATAAAGCAAAAGACGGCAGTTTTTATTGGGTGGATACGACCATCGTTCCCATCTTGGATAGGGAGGGCAAACCCTACGAATATATATCGATTTGCAAGGATATCACCGAACAGAAACAGGCGGAAGAAGACCAAGAGCGCTTTTTCAAGCTTTCACCCGATTTAATGTGTGTTCTTGGTTTTGATGGCTATTTTAAACGAGTTAATCCAACCTTTGAAAAAACACTGTCTTATAGTGCCGCAGAACTCCTCTCTAAACCATTGATCAGTTTCGTACATCCTGAAGACCGAGCCACAACCTTAGCAGAATTGGAGAAACTTGCCCAAAAGAGTCCTACTGTCCGCTTTGAAAATCGCTATCGCTGTAAGGATGGTTCTTATAAGTGGCTCTCTTGGAATTCCTTAGGGTTAGTTGAGGAAGGCATCGCCCATGCCATTGCCCGCGATATCACTGCCAGCAAAGAAACAAAAGCAACCTTACTGGAGCGATCGCGCCTCTCAACCCTGGAAGCCGATGTAGGTGAGGCATTAGTCGGACAAAATGGTACACTCTCGGAAAGCCTCAAGCGCTGCATGGAAGCCATGGTACATCACCTGCACGCTATTGGTGCTGGGATTTGGACGGTTGATGCGGGGGGAGCAGAAAAGCCAAATGGTGTTTCCCTGCACTTGCAAGCCTGTGTTGGGCAACTCTCCCCTGCCGAACTCTTCCCCGAATGTATCCTGCCCAACAAAAGCCTGATCGCAACGGTAGCCCAAACCCGACAGCCCCTTAACCATCCGCTTTCGACCTTTAGTGAGGGTACGGAACTCAAAACTTTCTTGGGTTGCTATCCCCTCATTGTTGATTCCCAGCTTGTGGGAGTGATTGCCCTGCACAGTCACCGACCTTTTTCTCTGGTGGTGCAAGGGGTGTTGGGATGGGTTGCTAATGCGATCGCTGTAGCAATTGACCGGGTTTGGGCTAGGGAAGAACTACTGAGTCGCCGGGAAGCTTTGCTGTTTCAGCTAGCCAGTCAAATTCGCAATTCCCTGGAACTAGATACGATCCTGGATGCAGCGGTTAATGAAATTCGCAGTTTGCTTGGGGTTGACGGCTGTCACTTTTTGTGGTGTGGCTTAGAGTCAGATAGTCCCAGTATCAACGTGACACACGAAGCACTCCGCTCCGATTTGCCTAGTTTGTTGGCAGAGTATCCCCAGTCTGAGCTGGCGCCTTTAGCCAAAGTTCTTGGTAACTTGCAGCCGTTGCAGATTGATGACGTGTCTAAGGCTTCGGATATGGAGTCCGAAATGCGATCGCTCCTAAAGAATTGGGGAATTACGTCTGGACTGATACTACCCCTTAAAACCCAAACGGGACAAGTCGGAGCCATTGTGTGCAGCCACAGCCATGAGCCGCGTCAGTGGAACAATCATGAAGTTGAACTGTTGCAAGCTGTCGTCAATCAGTTAGCGATCGCGATCGAACACGCAGAATTATTTGCCAAAACCCGTGCTGATGCTATAGCCGCTCAAAATCAGGCGCGTCAGTTAGAGGAAACATTAAACGAACTGCGGCAAACAGAAGCTCGATTGATCCAGACCGAAAAAATGTCTACCATCGGTCAAATGGTGGCTGGCATTGCCCATGAAATCAACAATCCCGTTAATTTTATCACAGGAAATCTCACCCACGCGACTAATTACATCCAAGACTTACTCGAACTGATTAACTCCTATCAGGCACACTATCTCAATCCCGTTCCGGCTATTCAAACATTGAGTGAAGATATTGAATTACCCTTCTTAATTGAAGATTTGCCAAAAATCCTGTCTTCTATGAAGATGGGTGCCGAACGTATTCACGAGATTGTCGTTTCATTGCGTAACTTTTCGCGGCAAGACCAAGCGGAAATGAAGCCAGCTAATCTCCATGAAGGACTTGAGAGTACTTTATTGATTCTTCGCAACCGCACGAAAGCCTGCGGTAATCATCCGGGTATCACCCTGATTAAAGAGTACGACAATTTGCCGCTAGTGGAGTGTTATGCGGGTCAGCTCAATCAAGTTTTTATGAATATTATCAGCAATGCGATTGATGCGCTAACCGACACTGAAGGAGAACCGAATCCCAATCCCACAATTTGGATTCGCACAGAGGTTTTAGAGAACAATCAAGTGGCTATTCGGATTCGGGATAATGGACCAGGAATGACTCAAAGCGTCGTTGAGCGGCTATTTGACCCCTTTTTTACAACTAAACCCATCGGTAAGGGAACAGGTTTAGGGTTGTCAATCAGCCACCAAATTATTGTAGAGAAACATGGAGGGAGTTTGGAATGTATTTCTGAACCGGGACGAGGAACAGAGTTTTGGATTCAAATTGCGAGTGGGCAATCCTCTGTTGATTAGATTTTTTGTTTTTATTGGGAGTAGGGAGTGGCAATTCAAAAACCACTGCAATAAGCGCCTGGATGCTGAGAACCTTGAGAAGTTACCTGAGACGTATTAGCAACTAACTCCACCCGACCATCAGTATGAACTATCCAGCCTTGAGCCTCAACAATTGGAGAGTAAGCATGAAAAAAAGTTTCCCCAGCTCCCCAGCTCCCCAGCTCCTCTGCTCCTCTGCTCCTCTGCTCCCCAGCTCCTCTGCTCCCCGACTCTCCAGCTCCCTCGGAAGATCGAGTTCAGCCAGCCGCCTACGCCATAAATCTAGAATCCCGGTAGTCATTCCAAAATGACGCCCGTAGTGAAACCTGATTTGCGGGTGTCTGGCTCTGGCTCGGTCTAACTCATTGGTGACATCAAACTTATTGTGCCGCGCTGCAAATAGCAGAATTGGCAAAACGGAGAGTTCTGTGTAGCCTTGTGCCACGCATTGGTCTACTCCTTCTTGAATCGTGGGTTCAGTCAATTCCAAAAAACAAGGCAGCACAGGTCGTGAGGTGTCTAGGGCTTGGTAGGCATTGGCAAAGTCCAAAAAACCCTGACGCCCTTCTAAATCTCTACTGCCATGACCGATCATCAACAAAGGGCGTTGTAGCGGTAGTGGTGGCAATGACAACGATTCAGGAACGAGATGAGTTGTATCGATTGTAGGCATTAACGTTTAAGCTCCCTTCCCGTGCAAGGCAGGAAATAGAGTGGACAGGCAACTTCCTTAGGTGTTCTGGCTCAGGCGGTCTGAATTATGAATTTTGGGAAAATTGTGATAATAGGTTTTGTTTGACCTTTTATCTTTCATTCTTCGTGCTTCATCTTTCCTTTCCAACCTTGACAGTTGCCGCACAGCCCCGGACTTACACCGGCGTTTCCCTAAGGTATTGAGATTTGTATGTGCCTTGATATCTTAGCGGATTCTCCCCGTCCGCAAAATGCTAGGGAGGGGCTTATATGGCTGTAGGGCTTGCTCAAAATGAAGAGTATGGGCAGCCGTCTGATCACTAAATGACAGGAGAGCGAGTAATCAAACTTTATCTTTTTGCAAACTCTTTGCAAGAATAGTTCACATTTTTTTCGGCAACTATTGGTTAAGCTGGAAGTATGAGAGAAACTCAAGGAGATTTCATGAATGCTGTTTTTGGGGCTAGCAGACAACGCCCTGCATGGCAAACACTTGTAATGTTTTCGTTAGGTTTTTGGCTGAGTGCCAGCCTAATTCTAGACTTTGCGATCATGCCTGCTCTATCAGCAGCGGGGATGATGAGTCAAGCAAGTTTTGCAACCGCTGGTTATTCAATTTTCTGGATTTTTAACCGCCTTGAAGTAGTTTGTGCTGCTTTGGTGTTAGTCAGCCTGTTGGCGCTGCGCGGTACTTCCCATCTTTATCATCATGTAAGACGCTGGTCTATTTTATTAGGAACGCTTCTGCTGGCAATTGCCCTTATTTATACCTACTTTATGACGCCGCAGATGAGTGCCCTAGCAATGCAGCTTAATGTTTTTGAGCCACCTACGGGAATGCCTGCCGGCATGATTGAGATGCATGAGGGGTATTGGTTGTTAGAAGCTATGAAGTTTGCAGCAGGTGCCACCATGCTGAGTTGGTGCTACCGCGATTCTCGTAAGCTTGCCTGACGGTGACGTTTACCCAGGATGACTGAGGCTCCTCACTAAGTGTGAGGAGCTTTTTGTTGGGCTAATACGATTTATACCTAATCCAATTGATTTCGTGAGAGGGATACTGCCTGAACTGTTTACAATCATCATTAATGAACCTTCCTCTACTACTTTCCCCAGTGATAAACATCAGCCTGGAAAGTTGTTGGAACTTCATCAAATAAGAAAGCAACAACGAAAGCAACTCCGGAATAAGGCTTGGAAATTTATTGCACAATATAGCTTACCGCAATTTATCTTGATAATCAGAGAGTTTCCCGATCCCCTTCTACTACCAAAAAAACCATCAGATAGAAATGAGGAAGATGTAATTAGAGTTCTTCGCCACGCTTATCAAAATATTACACAATGGTTGTTCTATTTGACAAAATGTGAGGAAAGATTTTTATGGTGGAAACCTACTGAAAACTATAAACCTTGGGCAGATCTATTTGTGGCTCAACTTAAATTGGCTAAAGCGGTTTACTATCACAAGGAATCAAAACCATTGTGCCAGCTTTTCACATCACCCGAACACTTATGGTTTTGGTGTCAAGTTGCTATATGCAAACAAAACTTGAAAGTAATGGGATTAGAAAATCCTATACCTTATACGCAAATAGTAAGTAAACAAGATTTCCTGGAACGGTGGAACAGAACTAACAAGATGCGTAAAGATTTTGAAAAAACACTAGAGCAAGGTGTCATATCGCCTACTCGAAGTGAATGGTTTGAGAAGCTAGATCGCTTTTTAGAGGGTGAAGCAATGAGAATTGCTCAAGTCGAGGCTAGTTGGAATAAAAAGGGTGGTGCTTGGCTGGAATATACTAATGCACAGGAACGAGCCAGAGATAAAGTTAGACACGAGAAGGATCTTCAGTGTGTGTCCCTATATCAATTTCCTGACGACAAAGAGAGCCGTATACACATTACAGGACCACATCAAAAGCTGCCCAAACCACCCAAAAGGCAAAAGAGAGGCTTTAATCCAAAACGGTAAAAGAGGATTTAGTTAAGAAGTATTAAGATTTGACCAAAAATCAGCAAGATGAGATCCGCAGGGATTTACCCCTAAATACCGATGTTTTGATTAGATCAAAGACTATTAGGAGTTAAATCTCATGCCAAAACCTAATCAAAACAACTTCTTCACTCAATCGTCTATGGTCTGTGCCCAACCTACTCAAAAGAGAATCGGGAAAGCCGGAGAACAGCAAATTATTACAGTTCCTGCCAATTCTACCGAGACACCTCTACCGCCCAAAGCCGGAGCTTTAATTCCCTTACTGATGTACGGAGGGGTGGCAGTAGCCGTTATTGTTGCAATGGCATACTTTTCCCAAATTCAGCTCAAGTCAATTACCGAACTACTTCAAGCCATAAAGAAAAAGACTAAGTAGTTAGCTCGATAGGGAACATTCAAGCCTTGTTGGATTCGTTCTGTCAGGGTTTGATCCAGCTTGTTATAGAGATTAGTAAGTTTAAGGTAATGGCAAATGAACAATTCGGTCTTGATATTCGTTTTCTTCAGAAGCTAGCGCAATCAGAATCAACTCTTCAAGATTATCGCCGATGCTTAAACCTGGATTCAGGATAAAAATTCCTGGTATGTGACGACCTTGAGTAATATGGTCAGTCAAATGTGGGGGCATAGAGGTACGGTTATTTGTCACCAACACAAATTTATACGCTTCACACCACAGTAAAATTTCTGGATCTAGTGTACTCAGAGGAGGTGTACCAGGATCTCCCACTCTCCAAACGATCAAGCTGGGTTCGCGTCGCAGTAATTGAGTCTGATATAACCGATCAACATTTTCATCCAGTAGATACTTGAGACTCATTCTCCCTCTTCATTGCCGCTCGTTTTGCTCTCAATTTCCCCAGTTTTTCCGAAACGGGTGGGGGGTTGCGTTTCTGTTCTTCTCGCGCTCTATGACCATGCTCTAGCCAATTAGCAATGTAAGCACTAACTTCTTCTTTGTTATGCAAGTAATAGAGAATCGTAGCGTAAACCTGCTCCAGAGTAACCGATGGATAAGATTGAGTGATTTCTTCTGGAGTACGACACCGATGAATAAAGTCATACAGGATAGTCTCAATTCCCACCCGTGTACCTTTGATCCTGATATCATCAGGACGCAGAAAGTTAAAATAATCTTCTAAGTGCATCTGCCTAACCCTCAAAAAAAAATCATTACTGGATGCCCTTTCATTGTAAAATATTCGACTGACATCCTTATAGAGATTCCATTAACGCCTGCTACCACTCTTATAAGAATCATCAAGGATGCTTACTCCTATCTCGACCTTGTATTCAGTTCGATGCGACTGAGAAGGTCAACGATCGCTATCAGAGCTTGGGTGATGACGTAGACTATCAAACAGCCGATTACGGCTTGCAATAGCACAACCAGTAAGGGGAAGACTACAGCAGCAGTGCGAGCTTGTAAAAATCCAGCCCCGAACAAAAAAATCAGACTGAAAGTAACGACAAGGAAATAGCCAAAATACTGAATGACTTTCAGAATTGAAATAAATTTTGTATAAAGTTTACCTTGGTCGGAATTACCCTGTGCCATTTTCAGCTAACCCTACTTCTAAAACAATGAGAGTGTCCCCAGTAAGGGAACACTCTCATGCTACTGCAAGGGAAGCGATCGCTAATTCCGTTCTCTAAGCTCCCACAGCTTCCTTCGCGGCGTACATTACTTCAAGGGTAATTTCCGCTAAACCCCGCTCCCGCGCAAACTTCTCAGTATTGCGTTTTACTTTACCGCGCACAAATCCAGGAACTTTATTCAGTTCCCCCTGCGCTTCCTTATTCCAGTTCAAGTCAGAATCAGCGGAAATCCCTTTAGTAATGACTTCCTTAGTATCATGACCGCCGAAGATTTCTAATAAGTGGTCTTCCATTCCCAAGGTGAAGGAATTATACACCAAATCGGCAACTTGGTTAGTACCTTCGTAACCCATGAATGGTTTATAACCGATGGGGAAGTTTTGGATGTGAATCGGTGCGGCAATCACACCACAGGGGATATCCAACCGCTTACCAACGTGACGCTCCATCTGAGTACCAAAGATAGCAGAGGGTTCAATGCGAGCGATCGCATCCCCAATCGCGCCGTTATCATCACTAACTAGGATTTCATCACAGTACTCGCTCACTTGTTCCTTGAACCAGTCCGCATCATATTTGCAGTACGTCCCTGCTAACACCACATGAATTCCCATCTCCCGTGCCAGAATTTTGGTCATGGCAGCAGCGTGGGTGTTATCCCCAAACACAACAGCCTTCTTACCCGTTAGGTTCTGACAGTCAATAGAGCGAGAGAACCAAGCGGCTTGGGAAACGTAGAGGGTTTGGTTGTTGATGTACTCTTCATAATCAACGTTAGCGCCTTGAACGTTAATAATCTGCTGAATCTTACGGATACAACGTGCTGTTTCCACCACACCCATCGGCGTGATATCCACATAAGGCATCCCGCACTCTTTTTCCAGGTAACGGGCTGTCATTAAGCCGATTTCCCGATACGGCACTAAGTTAAACCAAGCGCGAGGCAGATTTTTCAGGTTGTGAACCGAAGCACCTTCAGGAATCACCTCGTTAACTTCAATACCCAGGTCAGCCATTAACCGCTTCAACTCCGTGCAGTCGTGCTGGTTGTGGAAGCCAAGGGTAGAAATACCGATGATATTAACCGAGGGTTTTTCAGTTTTGCCTTCTGGCAGTTTGCCTTTCTTACGAGCTTTCTGAATATAGTATTGAACAATTTGATGCAAAGTGCGGTCTGCGGCTTGCAGTTCGTTAACCCGGTAGTGGTTCACGTCTGCCAGCATCACATCACCCTTCGCTTCTAGCTGGGCGCGCTCTACGAAGTTGCTCAGGTCTTCTTGTAGAATGCTGGAGGTGCAGGTAGGAGTCAAGACAATTAGGTCAGGGGTTTCTTCTTGATCCTTGCGGACGATATTATCCACCACTTTTTCCTGAGAACCCCGTGCCAAAACATTCCGGTCAACGATACTAGCCGTGACTGGGGTATAGTTCCGCTCCCGCTCTAGCATGGAGCGCATCACGTTGAAATAGTCATCGCCGAGGGGGGCGTGCATAATGGCGTGGACGTTTTTAAAAGAACTGGCAATGCGAAGGGTGCCAATGTGAGCCGGTCCTGCATACATCCAGTAAGCCAATTTCATACTGAGTTTTCTCCCTTGTACTGTTCGCGGAAAGCCCGATTGAGGATTGATGGGCAGTTTTTGAGTGGTCGAGTTGTAAAGTCGTTTCTGATTGTCTCAGACTTTAAGCGTATCGTGAGTAGGCATTAACAAGGAGTGTCCTGCCTGGGGAATCGCCTAAACTGGGTTACTGACTGGGATTCAGTCTAGGACTAAAGCAATAATATTGTTGTTTATCGCAATTATTTTTAATGTTTTGCTAAATTCCTCAATATTTCAGTTTCCAGCTTTTGGGTAGACGTTCGTAGGAAATATAGGTCAAATCCGGTATCAGTCCACGTAGTGATATAATTCAAAACATACTTCATAAATCATATCCTTAATGATAGATTTTAGTGTTGGTATACGTGCTTGGAATGCAGAAAATCGTATTCCTATAATTTTAGAAAAATTACGTCATCAGATAGAAATCAATTCTATTTGTTGGGAGATTATTATTGTTGATAATAATAGTATAGATAAGACAGCAAAAATTATTAAAGACTATCAAGTTCAGTGGGATCGCCCATTTCCTATTAAATATTTTTGTGAACCTCGGCAAGGAGCATTATTCGCCAGAAAAAGAGTTATTGAAGAAGCTCAAGGTGCTTTAGTTGGATTTCTTGATGACGATAATTTACCTGCACCAGATTGGGTGGCTAAATCCTATGCTTTTGGTCAAGCTCATCCCAAGGCTGGGGCTTATAGTGGTCTAATTCATGGTATTTATGAAGTAGAACCACCGAAAAATTTTAAGAGAATCGCTTCTTGTTTAGCAATTATTGAATGGGCGGAAACGGAACCCTTTTGTTTCCATTCCCAAAACAAAGGAGGACTTTTACCGCCAGGAGCGGGTATAGTGATCCGGAAACAAGCTTGGGTAGAAAGCGTTCCTGAAAATTTAGAATTAAAGGGACCTATGAGTGGTTCTTTAACCGCCAAAGGAGAAGATATAGAAGCATTTTTGTATATCAGAAATGCTGGGTGGGAAATTTGGTTTAATCCAGAAATGCACATCTACCATCAAATTCCTAAACGTCGTTTAGAGAAGGACTACTTGATGAGATTATTACGGGGTGTTGGTTTAAGTCGTCATCGGACTAGAATGTTGGGATATAAACCTTGGCAAAGACCTTTAGTAATTCCTTTCTATATGGGTAACGATTTGCGAAAATTGATTAACCACCGACTCAAATATGGAAAAGAATTAGAAAATGATATTGTGGCAGCAAGTGAAATGGAGATGTATTTGGGGAGTTTGGAAAGTCACTTGCAGGGATTAGGGAAATTTTTGAGGTTTGAAAAACCTAACAATAGCAATTGATCATGAAATACGAAAAAACTTTATTTAGTATAATTATTAACAACTATAACTACGGAAAGTTTCTGACCGAAGCAATAGAAAGTGCTTTAGCTCAAACTTACCCTAATACTGAGATTATAGTTGTTGATGATGGTTCTACAGATAACTCGCGAGAGATTATTCATACTTATGAAGAAAAAATTATCCCTGTATTGAAAGAAAATGGAGGGCAAGCTTCAGCCTTTAATGCAGGATTTAAAGCTAGTAAAGGAGAAATAATTTGCTTTCTTGATGCTGATGATTATTACTTACCAGAAAAAGCAACTCAAATTGTTGAACTTTTTGAGCAATACCCGAATGCTGGTTGGATTTTTCACAATTTAGAAAAGGTGGATATAAAAGGTTGTCCTTTGAAAATACCGGATAAACGTTGCATCAATAAATTTGAATATGTTGACCTGCGAGATACTATATTGCATGGAAAATTGCTAGACTATTGGTTTCCAGCCACGAGTGGCTTATGTTTTAAACGCGATATTATTAAGAACATATTACCAATGCCAGAGCAATTTTTAATTTCTGGTGATGCTTTTTTAAGGTTAGCTACAATTCATCTATCTCCGGGTGTACTTTCCCCAGAAAAATTTGCTATTCATCGCAGTCATGGGAATAATTTTTATGAATTTAAGAAAAATATTGGGGTTGACAGGTCGAAATTATATATTAAAGTAGCTTATTACCTTAGAAAGAGATTTCCAGAAATTTATAATTTTACAGATAATCTTTTGGCGAATTCCTTGGTTCAATTGATTAATTATACAAGCTTTAAGGAAGCCCTTCAATTGCCTGAATATCAAGCATATCTGGAACATTGTCCTCCGTTAATTTCTAGTTTAAATTTGACGATGAAAATTATTTTTACCTATGCTAAAATACAAGGGAAAAGAGTTTTAAATACTACATTCATTAGACCCTAACTTATTAATTTCAATAAAATAATTTAGAGGTTGTAATTGTATTGTCATAAAAGCCATGATTAACACAAATGCAATTCGGAAATTTCTGAGAAATAGCCTGCCAAATCTAGCCCAATCTCTAGTTAACAGTAGTTATTTAGAAAAAATTTTTTTCTATCCTAAATACCAAAAATATCTCGCAAATTTTCAAAATCAACTCCCACTAGTTACGGGGAATGATGGGATAATTGTTGAGACTTTAAAACAAAGAGGCATCTATATAACTACTCTGGAATCTCTGGCAATACCAGGTACGAAAGAGTTTATCGAAGCTGTCAATAGTCTAATGGAAGAACTCACAAAAATATCAGAAAAAAGAACCAGTAAATTTGCCATTGAATCTAACTTTGGACAGCTCATTAAATATCCAGAAATATTTAGTTGGGGTCTTGAAAATAGATTAATAAATATTGTTGCTAGTTACATCGGTACTCCCATTGCCTACGATACTTTTATGGCACATTTAAGCCTTAGTAATGGCAAAGAAACTGCAACTAGACGTTGGCATATAGACAATGAAGACAGAAAAGTGATTAAAATAATCATCTACTTTAATGATGTAGATGAGAATGGCGGACCTTTTCAATATATGCACCCTAAAATTAGTTCATCACTGTTGCAAAAAGTCAAAGACAAATATCACTTTTTTCATCATCAAGAAATAGAAGAACTAATACCTAACCCTAAAAAAGATTGGTTAACAACTTACACAGGAAAAGCTGGAACTGTGATAATTGTGGATACAGCTCATTCCTATCATCGTGGGAAACCTCCTACAAAATCTCTTCGTCGTGCGGTTACTTTCGGTTACCTTAGTCGTCGTCCACATCAACCTTTTAGAGCTGGTAGAAATCTTTTATCTAGAGAAGAATTATCTCTTCTCGCTGCAAAACTTCCTCCAGAAAAACAGGCTTGCGTTTATTGGCAAGATGCTCTTCCTACTATTGTTAAATTGATCCCTAAATATTCATACCTTTATTAAGTAAAAGGAAATTAACCATGTCTTTTATTCGTAATTTAGCAACTTCTGTTTTTTCCTATATGTATGCCCGCAGTCTCAAAAGGCAACATCTATATAAGTCCAAAAAAGATAAAATTAGAAACGATGTTGTAGATTTTGAAATTGATGAGAATGTCGGTCTGGAAGTATATTGGAAAATTCTTAAGGTAGCAGAAGGTCCGTCACTAATATTTTATGCTTTTGGTTATGAAATTCTAAGATTTGATACCTATATTAATGGACAAGGGCATTGTCACATTCAACTTATAGAATGTCAACAAAAATGTAAGTCTCGTTTGTTTTTACCAGAAAAAACAGTTGAACAACAAATTGAACGGGCAATTTTTGAACTAGAAAAAAATCTCTATTATTGGCTGCAACGTCATCCAGATAGCCAAATTCGGAAGTTAAAAGTTGACCGTTTTCGATTGAGGATAGCTACAGAAAAGGCAAAGAAAAAAATGTTAGAATTTGCGAAAAAAAATTAAAGAAAAGGCAGTATCTGCTGAATCTATAGGTTAGTAAGCTAAAATTAAATAAATTTTCGGTTTTTCAAAAAAATACTTAGAACAATTAATTATGGTTTCAATCACACAAAGACTGGAAAATTGGACAATACCCCACCGATTATGGAAAACGGGTGCTCCACTTCCTACCCCATTATTAGAAAGTGCGGCAACAGTAATTAACAACCAACTATACGTTTTTGGTGGTTTTACGTTCAGATGGCAAGCGACCAAAGATGTATTTGTCTATAATCTCGAAGCAAATCAATGGACTAAAATAGGTGAAATGCCTACTTCCGTTACTCATATCAATGCAGCGCTCGATGGGTCGCGGGTCTGGTTTGCTGGGGGATTTGTGGGCAATCATCCAGGTCCCACAACAGATGCAGTCTGGCAATATGATGCGATCGCTAATTCTTGGAAAGAGGGTATCCCACTACCTGAAACTCGTGCAGGCGGTGGACTCCAGATTATCAATGGTGAGCTTCATTATTTTGGAGGCTTTGCAGCAGACCGAGATACAACTTGTGGAGAACATTGGTCGCTCCCACCGGAGGGGGGAACGGAGTGGTTGGAAAAAGCACCTCTGCCCAATCCACGAGGTCATGTTTCTAGCATTGCGGTTGGTGACAGAATCTATGCTATTGGCGGTCAGCATCGCCATGATACTAATCCTATAGATGTTGATTCAGTTCATGTTTATGATTCGGCAAAAGATAGTTGGTTGCAGTTGGCTAGTTTGCCAGAACCCAGGTCTCACTTTGAGCCATCAACTTTTGTAATAGATGATTACATCATCATTATTGGTGGGCGTAACAATCAAAATCCCCACTTATTGAGTGAAAAATTAACAGATATATTTGCCCATAAAAATGACAAACTAATTGATGATTTTCCTCTGCAAGTTTTTCTAGCACTAAAACATTCAATTAAAGGTTATAATTATTATACAGATTTGATTCCCAAAATTACTATCTATGATATTAAGCTAGACAGTTGGACTGAACTAGCATCGTTACCAACTAATCTTTATGCCTGTATTGCTAATGTGATTAGCCAATGGTTAATTATTACTGGAGGAGGTAGAAATAGACATAATAATATGCAGTGTAGAACTTTACTTAATCAAAGTTTGATAAATGTTATTAAGGGCAGAAGTAAATTGTAAAAAAAAGAGGCTTTGAAGGAGGATAAAAAAATTAAGATTATCCACAGTTAATTATGATTAAAAAATCTATCAAAAGCTTCCTAAAATCAATCGGCGAAATTGGCAAGCAACCACCGAAACAAAGCGATGAATTAATTGCTCAAATCAATCAGACAACTATGGAATATACAACCCTAGGTCGAACTGGACTCAGGGTAAGTGTGGCGGGTTTAGGTGGTGGAGGATATAGCAAAATTGGTCAAAGCACTGACAAAAGTCAAGCAGAATCTATATATCTTATTCGTACAGCACTTGACTTTGGTATTAATTTATTTGATACCGCTGAAGACTATGATACCGAACAAATTATTGGCAAAGCAATCAAGCAAATTAAGCGTGAAAATGTGGTTTTATCTACTAAGAAAAAACTGCAAAACCAAGACCGCTTAATTACTGGCAAGGAATTAGCCATAGGAGTAGAAAAAAGTCTCCGAAAACTCCAAACTGATTATGTAGATATCTATAATTTTCATGGTGTAAACCTAGGTGAATACGAGTATGTTTTAGCAGAACTGGTTCCAGTGTTATTTAAAATGCGTGATGCAGGTAAAATTCAATTTATTGGCATCACTGAAGCATTTACAAAAGAGCCAAACCATAAGATGCTAAGGCGTGCTGTTGAAGATGATTGTTGGGATACTATCATGGTGGGGTTTAATATCCTCAATCAATCTGCACGAGAGCTAGTTCTTTCTCAAGCTACTGCGCAAAATATTGGGGTGTTGTCAATGTTTGCTGTTAGACGTGCATTAAGTAGTATGAAAAATCTGAGAAAAGCAATATTAAAATTGCAGCAAATGGGATATGCTGAACTTGAAACTTTAAATGCAGAGAACCCACTAGATTTTCTATTTAAGGAAGGTGGAGCTAAGAATATTACAGATGCAGCTTATCGCTTTTGTCGCCATCAAGCAGAAGTCGATGCCGTGTTATTTGGTACGGGAAATGTTGAGCATCTGACAGCTAATGTTGCTTCTTTATTGCAACCTCCATTACCTGAAGCTGATTTGTTAAAACTGAAAGAACTGTTTGCCAATGTTGATAATTTTACAGGGCATGAGAAACTCTGAAGTATTAATTAAGCTTGAGTTGTTTGGAAATTTATAAACTAGATTAAGTTAATTATTAGCTTATTAGTTGTTTACTGGAAACCTTTAAATATATGACAACAAAAAAACTCTTATTCATCGGCTTAGATTCTGCTGAACCAGAACTCCTCAAGCAGTGGAGTCAAGAGGGTAGTCTTCCTAATTTGCAAAACATTTGGACAAGGAGTATCTGGGGCAATGTACAAATTCCTAAAGGTTTTAGTAATGGTGCGATGTGGCCCTCTCTATTTACTGGCGTTGATCCGAGTAAACACGTTCGATACAATTACCTTAGCATTGAGCCAGGTACATACAATTTTAAGCATCAGTTTCATGAAGATACTGACTATCAAGCGTTACCGTTTTGGGTTGAGTTGAGTAAACAGGGAAAACGAGTGGGAATTGTTGATGTACCTAGAGCACCTCTGACGCGGGACATCAACGGATTTCAAATAGCTGATTGGTTAACTCATGATCGCCGAGATGCTATTCCCAGAAGTTATCCAGAGAGTTTAGCTCAATCTGTAATTGAGACGTTTGGTGAGGATGAAATAGGGGAAAGACCAGAATTATATCTTCACAATCATAGTCTTCAATCTTTTATTGACCTAATGAAAAAAAGAATTGCCGTGAGAGCTGAACAAACAATTCAACTCGCAAAACAATCAGATTATGATCTTTTTATGACCGTATTTGGTGAGCCTCATGATGTTGGTCATATGTGTTGGCATTTACATGACTGCACCCACGAAGACTATGATAGCAGCTTTGGTGATCCAGTTAAAGAGGTTTATGTAGCTTTAGATCAAGCGATCGGCAAAATAATTAACAATCTTGATTACACCGAGGTAATTCTATTTGCTGGACCAGGAATGACTAAGAATTATGCGGCTAATGAAGGTTTTGACCATATTTTACAAAAAATTGAACAAAATTATATAAAGCAATCTAAGCTGACAAAGAAAAGACATCAATCTCTGATTCCCCAAGTTAGAACTCTACTCCGAAAGTATCTACCCAAACAAGTAAGAAGTAAGATTTACGACCAAATACCTGAAGCCGTTAAGAAACAAGAAAAAAAGGTATTAGCTAGTCAACAGAGATTGTTCACGTTGCCGTTTGGAAATACGGGGTGTGCTATTAGACTAAATGTAGTTGACAGAGAACCTCATGGTTTAATTAAAAGAGGGCAAGAATATAATGAAATATGTGACTTTCTGCGCCACTCTCTTTCTACTGTGAAAAATATCGAAACAGGAACTCCTTTAGTAGAGGAAGTTATTCAGGTAAATCAACTTTATCAAGGACAAGCTTTAGATCGATTACCCGATCTTGTTGTCCTGTGGAATAGAGACTATCCGATTAGACAGGTGGGTTCAGAAGAACTAGGACAATTTGAAGTTAAATGCTATACTCGCAGGTCTGGAGAACACAATGAGAGCGCCCTATTTTGGCTGAATAGTTCATCGTTGACTGCTCGGAAACTGGAGATTACCATAAAAGTAGAAGATTTAGCACCGACGATTGGTCTTTTGTTAGATGCACCGTTAAAAGAAACAGATGGTTCACCTATTCAGGAAATTTTAGGTAAAAACTAAATAGTCTAATGAATAACTTAAAGAAAAGTTCTATTAAACTTGGTATTATTTGCAATGAATTTTTTGCTCTTTCTCAAGGTAGAATGGGAGGATTCGGTTGGGCTGCGAGTCAGGTCGCTGAATGTTTCAACTCAGACCCTGATTTGGGAGTAGAAGTAGTCTTTTTAGCAGGGGAAGCCTATGCTAAACCAGGGGAACCAGACCCGATAGTCCACAATACTCGCCTCATTCTTCGCCAGCACAATAAGCTCGCTTACGCACGACGCATCTGGCGCGAGAAAATAGACCTAATCTTATCAATCGACTACCGTCCCAACTATCGCCCTTTATTCTGGATATTGCCAAGAACTCCAATTATTTTGTGGGTGCGCGACCCCAGACCACCGGAAGATGTGGCTAAGATTGATACCGTTCGGATTCCGGGTGCAGAAAATGTTTACCCTCAAGGATTAAAGTGCTTTGACTGTACTTCTTTTGCCCAAGTATTTCGGATTTCTCAATGGTTGAGTCGCCCAGTTTTATTTGCGACTCCTGCACCGTTTTTGAAAGACAAAGTGTTGGGAACTTATGGAGTAGAACCTTCAGAGGTGACATTTCTGCCAAATATTATAGATATGGAACCAGGAGATGTTGTTAAAAGTGAGAAACCGACAGTGGTTTTCTTGGCACGTCTTGACCCCTACAAACGTCCTTGGTTATTTGCTGAACTAGCTCGTCATTTTCCTGATGTAGAATTTATTTTTATGGGAAAACTCCACTTTGAAGGAGAGGGGGCTTGGGAGCCTACTTCATTACCTGATAATGTGAAATTAATGGGTCATGTAGGGGGAGTGGATAAAATTCGGATTCTTTCGGAAGCTTGGGTTTTGATTAATACTTCTATTCACGAGGGTTTAGCTGTTAGTTTTCAGGAAGCATTGAAGTGTGAAACGCCTATTTTGAGTTGTTTAGACCCGGAAAATGTGGTTTCTCGGTTTGGCATTTATGTGGGGCGTTGAGATGGTACGGGAATGGACGGAATCCCGAAGTTTGTAGAGGGGTTGAATCGCTTTTTAGACGATAAAGAGTTACGGACTCGCTTGGGTAAGGAGGGTCGAAAATGGGTGAGTGAGAATCATAATAAGTCACATTTTGTAAAGGTATTTTATGAGTTGTGTGGTCAGGTTGGTGTTGGATGACGCCATTGAATTGTTGTTCAGAAACTGATTTGGTAGTTACAAAAATTAAGAGAGAATAAAAAGATGACAATGCCTAATTTTCTAATTATCGGTGCAGCTAAGGCAGGAACAACAGCACTATATCGTTATCTAAAACAGCATCCACAAATCTATATGAGTTCGTTAAAAGAAACTCAGTTTTTTGTATTCCTTGAAGAAGAAAATTTAAACTTTAATGCCAATGAACCATTTTTGAGAAAATATCAGCAAATTAAGGATATTGAGTCTTACCGCAATTTATTTAAAAAAGCTTCACAAGAAATAGCAATTGGTGAAGTATCTCCCTGGTATATTTATTTACCAAATATCCCTAGTAAAATTAAACACTATATTCTTGATGTGAAACTAATTGCGATGCTTCGAGATCCAGTTGAAAGAGCTTATTCAAACTTTTTGCACTCAGTTCGTGACGACCTAGAGCCAATTAATGTTGATTTTGTGCAAGCAATGGAGTTAGAATCCAAACGAATTCTCAAGAATTGGTCTCCTCGTTTTCATTATAAACAAAAGGGATTTTATTATGTCCAAATGAAACGCTATTTTGATTTATTTGAACCAGAGCAAATTAGAGTATATATCTATGAAGATTTCAAGAAAAAACAGATTAGTGTATTGCAAGATATTTATAAGTTTTTGGGTGTAGATGATAAATTTGTTCCTGATAACTCTACAAAATATAATGATTCTCGTATCCCAATAAGTCGAGTTTATAATAAAATTATGCTTAGAGCCAATCCAGCCGACTCTATTTTAGGCTCAATAATACCACCAAGTTTAAGAAATAAAATCAAAAATAAATTAATTAATATTAATCTTTCCGATCAAAAACCATACTTACCAGTGGTGGTAAGAAGAAAATTTGTAGAGGAATACCGAGAAGATATTTTAAAACTTCAAGATTTAATTCAAATGGATTTGTCTCACTGGTTATAAGTTTAGGATAAAAATATTTATTATGCAGCAATCATTAGTATCTGTAGTCATTCCTACTCATAACAGACTTCAATTTCTAAAACAGGCTGTAAAAAGTGTCAAAGGACAAACTTTTAAAAATTGGGAATTGATAGTCGTTGATGATATGTCTTCTGACGGAACATGGGAATGGCTCACCGAATTAAAAGATGAACGAATACGAGCATTTCGACTGAGTGAACAATCTTTCAGAGAGGGAGCTTGTAACAGGGGGCTAGTTGAGAGTGCTGGAAAGTTTATCATGTTCTTTGACGATGATGATTTGTTGCGTCCCGATGCCTTAGCAACACTGGTTAAACCCTTGAATAACGACCCCCAGCTAGTAGCAACTATCGGTGCAAGATGGAAGTTTAAAGAGGGGGTGTATGCTCTCAAGATTGAGCATCCAATTATTCCCTGCAAACGAATTATTTGGTCAGAACTTCTAGCAGGTTGGTCGGCTGTTTCTGGTCAAAACTTGTACCGAACTGCATCGGTGAAAGAGATAGGTGGATTTAGTCGGGATTTTTACCGGGTAGAAGATCGAGATCTATGGCTTCGACTCGCAAGGCTTGGCCCTGTAATGTTGCTACCTGCAATTACTGTGGAATACAGGGTTCACCACGATCAGTGGCGTCCAAAAAACATTGTGGAATTAAGAGAAAAGGTATTTCAAGCATTTATTGCTAGTCTTCCTGCTGAAGAACAACCAAGAGGAAAACGTATTCGAAAAAGTGCCCACTGTTCAGAAAAGGCTGAAGATGAGTACAGAAAAGGTAACTACAAAGAAGCCTTAAATTGTTATATCAAAGCTTGTAAAGCTGCACCAGAACTTGCTGTGTCACCTATTACAGGCCCACCTCTTTCTCGTGGGGTTGCTAAGTCTTTAGTGCGTTCCCTACTACCAAAATAGCCGATGAAACCAACAGTCATTATCTATCGCGACCAATTAATTCCCTACTCAGAAACCTTCATCCCAGCACAAGTCGAGAAGTTTTCATCCTATCAAGGCTTCTACGTTGGCACCTCACGCTTTCCCACTGCCAAATCAATGCTCCCCCAAGATAGAATAATTATTCTCGGTGACTTGGCATCTCCTCCCGAACTCTGGAAAACAGTTTATAAATTAACAGGCTTCATCCATCCCCGCTGGCTTAAACCTTTACAAGATTTATCCCCTCGCTTAATTCATGCTCATTTCGGTCTAGATGGGGTTTTAGTGCTGCCACTGGCAAAAAAATTAAACGTACCCCTAATTGTAACTTTTCATGGTTATTATGCTACCACAGAACTAGCACTCAATCAATCTAAAGGTTTATATTCACAAACTTGGGATTTTATCAAAAATCGCGGTCAATTTTATCGAGAACTGTATTTTAAAAACCGCGATCGCCTTTTTCAGCAAGCCCACTGTTTTATCGCTGTTTCTGAGTTTATCCGCTCTCAGCTAATTAAAAAAGGATGTCCACCTGAAAAAATAAAAGTTAACTATATCGGCATAGATGTAGATAAATTTACACCCAATCCGGAAGTAAAACGAGAAGCCATTGTTTTATTTGTCGGGCGGTTAATAGAAAAGAAAGGATGCGAATATCTAATTCGGGCGATCGCGCAAGTTCAAAAAACTATTCCTAATGTAGAATTAGTAATTATTGGAGATGGTATTCTCCGTTCTAGCTTAGAAAATTTAGCAGCAAATTCTATTAGGAATTATCATTTTTTAGGAGTTCAACCGCCTGAAGTCGTTAAATCATGGATGAATAAATCTATGCTATTATGCACACCCAGTATAACGACTTCTCAAGGAGAAACTGAAGGACTTCCTATCGTGATTTTAGAAGCAGTGGCGATGGGTTTGCCAGTTATCAGCTCTTTTCATGCAGGTATTCCTGAAGCAATAATTCATGAAGAAACTGGGTTTTTGACTGAAGAAAAAGACAGTAAAGAAATAGCTAAATATATTTTGATACTCTTTCAAAGAGTAGACCTTCGAGAAAAAATGGTACAAGAAGGACGTAAACGAATGGAAAATTATTTTCACATTAAACAAACTACTATCAAACTTGAAGAAATATACAGCAATATCCTATCGTCTAATTTGACGATAAAGGAAATCGGTTTTTAACACCAGAGGAGTTGTTAGCGCGTTATCAAAAACAGTTTGGTAACTTGCCGGAGAATGAGTAGTAGGTGCGATCGCCTCACAAGCAATTTTATCTTTGGGTCGTTTCGCTACAAATCTGTTAATCATACACTATTTCCCAACGCACTACCTTCCTCTATCATGCCCTCCTCAAATAAAAGGCGATCGCTACAATAATTCTGCCTCTTCAAAAATCTGCCGTGTGGTTAGTTTTAATTCAGGAAGTAACGCATCTACAATAGGCTTATTATCCGTATAAACTTGAATCGATTCATCGGATAAAAAGACTCGAATACTAATAGATTCAGGGTCTACAACCCAAGCTCGTGACACTCCCGCTTCTAAATAATCTTTAGCCTTATCTTCAAATTCCTTCATCGTCTGATCTGGAGAGATAATCTCAATTACTAGTTCAGGACACTCTGGACAGGCTTCATTCCGCTTCCAGCTTTTGGGTAAACGTTCATAAGAGATATAGGTCAAATCCGGTACAGGTGCCCAATCTTTACCCTGACGTTTCAAGAGAATTGCCCACTCTGAACCCACTCTACCTTTCCCCTTACACCAGGTACGGAGAAGAATAATAAAAGCTGCCTGTAAGGTTGAATGAAAATATTTGGGAGACACTTTAGGGATTGCCTGACCATCGACAAACTCATAGTTTACATCTCCTTCTGGAAGCGCTAAAAATTCTTCGAGAGTGAGTTTGATGTCTGTGCTTACCTTGACCATGAGCAATACAACTGAGTGCTGACACCCCTATCTTAATAGTTAGATATTTGAGAGAGCGATCGCCTGCCGTCATTTCACAAGTTCCTGCAAAACGTAAATTTTTGAGAAGCTCTAAGTCCCCACCCGACTGAGATGGTACGATAAACAACCATAGCTAGGGGTGCCTGAGCAACCAGGCTGAGATTACACCCTTAGAACCTGAGACTGGTTAATACCAGCGAAGGGAAGCTGTCTATAAAGGAACCCAATATGCGAACAGAATGGATTGCCAAGCGGCGTGGGCAGAGTAACGTCACGCAAATGCACTACGCCCGCCAGGGTTTGATTACAGAAGAAATGCACTACGTTGCACAGCGGGAAAAGCTCTCACCAGAGTTGATTCGGGATGAGGTAGCACGGGGACGGATGATTATTCCCGCTAATATCAACCACACGAACCTAGAACCGATGTGCATTGGCATCGCCTCAGCGTGTAAAGTCAATGCCAATATTGGAGCCTCCCCTAACTCTTCTAATCTGCAAGAAGAAGTCGATAAGCTCAATTTGGCAGTAAAGTACGGTGCTGACACCGTAATGGACTTATCCACTGGCGGCGGCAACCTAGATGAAATTCGCACGGCTATTATTAACGCCTCACCCGTACCCATTGGCACCGTGCCAGTCTACCAAGCGCTTGAAAGCGTCCATGGCAATATAGAAAACCTGACACCATCCGATTTTCTGCACGTCATTGAGAAACACGCCCAACAGGGAGTAGACTATATGACAATCCATGCAGGGATTCTCATAGAACATCTGCCCTTAGTGCGAAATCGGCTGACGGGAATTGTCTCTCGCGGTGGTGGTATCCTTGCAAAGTGGATGCTTCACCACCATAAGCAAAATCCTCTTTACACCCACTTCCAAGACATTATCGAGATTTTCAAAAAATATGATGTCTCCTTCAGTTTGGGAGATTCCCTGCGTCCGGGTTGCGCCCACGATGCCTCTGACGAAGCACAACTAGCAGAACTCAAAACCCTCGGACAATTAACTCGCAAAGCTTGGGAACATAATGTGCAAGTGATGGTAGAAGGTCCAGGTCATGTACCGATGGATCAAATTGAGTTTAATGTCAAGAAGCAAATGGAGGAATGCTCTGAAGCACCGTTCTACGTGCTTGGACCTCTAGTAACAGATATTGCTCCCGGCTACGACCATATCACCTCTGCAATTGGGGCAGCCATGGCAGGATGGTACGGGACGGCAATGTTATGCTATGTGACTCCTAAAGAACACTTAGGACTTCCCAATGCTGAGGATGTGCGCAGTGGTTTAATTGCCTACAAAATTGCCGCCCATGCTGCCGATATTGCACGGCACCGTCCAGGCGCACGCGATCGCGACGACGAACTCTCCCGTGCTCGCTACAATTTCGATTGGAATCGCCAATTTGAGCTAGCCCTCGACCCCGATCGCGCACGAGAGTATCACGATGAAACTCTACCTGCCGACATTTACAAAACGGCAGAATTCTGCTCAATGTGTGGTCCCAAGTTCTGCCCCATGCAGACTAAAGTTGATGCCGATGCGTTAACTGAACTGGAGAAGTTTCTGGCGAAGGACGCAAAGGAACCCGTAACTCAGAGCTAATCTTGGAAGCCTAGCAAGCTACAGAGTCAACCTATCAATTATCCCGTAGGACAGGCATCTTGCCTGTCAAGGGCAGGCATTAGCTAGCGGCACGCAGCACAACCCCTGCCCTACTTACGGTAAAGTCAGTTGCTTGTATCGCTCTTGCACATCCTCGATAGTAAACAAAGCCTGAAACCTTAACCCAGCAGATTCATATAATTCTGCTCCCCCTTGCAATCGGTCAACCAAAGCCAAGACGTGCTTGACTTGATAACCTGCCTCTCTCAGCCGCTCAACAGCTTTCATGGCTGATTGTCCAGTCGTTACCACATCCTCCAAAACGACCACCTTGGCACCCGATTGCAGGCTCGGACCTTCAATATACGCCATCGTACCGTGTCCTTTCGCCTCTTTACGGATAATCAGCGCTGGGATAGGTCGATTTTCCAAGGCAGAAACTACGCTTACTGCACTCACCATGGGGTCGGCTCCCAGAGTTAAACCAGCAACTGCCTGGGTATCGCTTGGTAGTTGGGACAGTAGCAGCCGTCCAATAGTCAATGCTCCTTGCGGGTGGAGGGTGACTTGCTTGCCATTGATGTAGTAAGAACTTCGCTGCCCAGATGAGAGAACAAAATCCCCCTCTTTATAAGCTAGTTTGCACAACAAATCCAGCAGGAACTGGCGCTGGGAGGTGAAATCTATTGAGCTGTCGGGGTGAAGCGGTTGTTGAATTTTTTCAATCATGAGACTCAAGAACGTCACCAATGAAAAAGAGTTGAGAACTCACTAACACTACACTGAATTCCCAAAACCCACCCTTAATGTAACAAACGCTACCAAACAAACCCGAACGTGAGAGAGCGTCGGGTACACTTTAGAGGGACAAAGCAGTGATTCCATTAAGATTATCATCAACTCAGCAGATTCGATTGGTCATCAGGAACCCCTGACGAATCGCTTGACATTAAGCCAAAATTATGTGTTAAGGAAAGGGAGTAGGGAATTTTTAAATTACGTTTTTTACGGCAACTGTGAAAATAATGGCAGCATGACTTTAAATGTTGTCCCAACGCCCTCTCCACTCTCTACCTCAATCTGACCCTTATGTAAATCCACACATCGTTTTACAATAGAAAGTCCCAGTCCTGTGCCTTTAATTTGTCCGACATTACTGCTGCGCTCAAACGTTTCAAACAGACGGTTTTGGTCTTTTAAGGGAATGCCAATTCCTTCATCTTTGATTTGGAAGGTTGCCGTACCATTTTGACAGGTTATGTTAAACCCGATATTACCCCCTTCAGGGGAATATTTGATGGCATTGGAGAGTAAATTAGCGAGGATGTGCTGCAACAGAAATTCATCCATCTCAACCTGAGTAGCATCCCCTTGATAGGTCAAGGTAATATTGTGCTGACTGCTGGCATTAAAAGTTAACGTTTCGGTGAGTTCGTCGCAAAACTCTTTTAAATTGAGAGGTGTGGGTTGGTACTGAAGTTTCCCTGACTCAGCCCTGCCAAGGAGTAAGACTTCATCTAGCAGTTGGAGCACATTTTTGATAGAACTTTGAATCCGCTCAAAGTATTTACTTTTTTTCTCTTCTGTTAATTTTTGATTATATTTTTCGATTAATTCGGCAGAGAACTGAATAATAGTCATGGGAGTACGGAACTCATGGGAAACCATGGAAAGAAAGCTGGTTTTTAACTCGTTGAGTTCCTGTTCTTGTTGTAATGCCTTGACGATTTCTGCTTCAGCTCGTTTGCGATCGCTAATATCCCGACCTTCGGCAATTAGCATGATGACTTTCCCCGTCTCATCCTTTAAGGGTTTGAGGGAAAAATCAACCCACACCATCCCATCACCAGCACCGCGCATCTGAACTTCACCTCGGACAAACTGCTCCTGACGCGCATTCGCAGTGGCAGTTTTCAACCAATCCTGAGTAGCTTGGGAGTAATTCCAAGATTTTAGCTCCCACAGCGGACGACCAACAATATCCTCTTGTTTAGAACCACAAAAATCTAGGGCAGTTTGGTTAATTTCTAGGACATTTCCTTCGGGACTTAACAGCCGCATCGATTGGAATGTCTGCTCAAAAATCCCCCGGAAGCGGCGTTCGCTCTCCTGTAGCTGCTTCAGTATTTGTCCGCGCTCGATGGCATAGCGGAGAGTACGAAACAGCAATTGATCCGTGATTTGTCCCTTAACTAAATAATCCTGCGCTCCAATTGCTACAGCCTCTAAAGCAAAATCTTCATCATCAAACCCCGTCAATACTACAATAGGAATTTCTGGTAAGGAGGTATGAAATTCTGCTACAGTTTCCAACCCATCAGAATCAGGAAGAGAAAGGTCTAACAAAACTGCATCTATGGAATCAGAATTACCGATGTCTATCGCATCACTCAATCGCTCAACATGGACTAAATTCCACCCGTCCTTGCCTAAGCGGTAAAATATCTGGCACAGTAACATGGCATCACTAGGACTATCCTCTACCAAGAGGATACAAATGGGCGTTTTATACATTGATTTTACTCCTTTGGTAGTTTGACGGCGGCTAACCAAAAATCATTAATCAACTGCACCAACTCGATGAATCTATGAACGTCAATTGGCTTGGTACAATAGCAGTTGGCATTAAGCTGATAAGACCTGAGAACATCCTCCTCATCTGCTGAAGTCGTGAGAACCACAACCGGGATGAGTTGTAAATTGGGATCGGCTTTAATTTCGATGAGTACTTCCCGACCATCCATCCCTGGTAAATTTAAATCTAGTAAAATCAAGTCGGGACGAGTGGCATCAGCATACTCTCCCTCCTGTCGCAAATACTCCATTGCCGTCTCGCCATCTTCAACCCAGTTCAGCTTGTTAGTAATCTTGCCATTCTGGAAGCCTTTAATCGTTAAATTAGCATCGCTGGGAGAGTCTTCAATCATTAAAATTTCAATCGGTTGTAACATTTGGCTGTTCATGAAAGTTCGTTGCTAGGTTCGGGATTGATGGGGATAGTAAAGTAAAACGTAGTCCCTACTCCAGGTTGAGATTCAGCCCAGATGCGTCCGCCGTGACGCTCGACAATCTTTTTACAAATCGCTAAACCCATGCCCGTACCAGAAAACTTTTTGTGGGTATGGAGGCGTTTGAAAAGGACGAAAATCCGCTTCAGATACTGAGGTTTGATGCCAATGCCGTTATCATGAAGACTAAAAAACCATTTGTCTCCCTTTAATTCTGTGTTAATAGAAACTTGTGGAAAATCATCCTGGCGGTGAAACTTAATAGCGTTCTCAATCAGGTTTTGAAATAATTGTATCAATTGGTTCTTGTTGGCAATGAGTGTCGGTAAGGAGTTGTAGGTAATGGTGGCGTTAGTTGCTGCGATCGCCTCTTGTAAATTTTCCAGCACCTGACGCAGCACCTCGTTACAATCTGTAGGAGCCAATTTTTGAGAGCCACTTCCCAAGCGGGAATAAGTCAGCCAGTCTTGAATCAATTGCTGCATCCGCTTTGAGCCTTCCACGACATACCCCATATACTCATGAGCAGACTCATCAAAATTATGTTGGTAGTCCTGTGCCAAAAGTTGGGTATAACTAACTACCATCCGCAGAGGTTCTTGCAAATCGTGAGCGGCTGCAAAGGAAAATTGTTCGAGTTCCTGATTCGTGCGTTGAAGGTGTGTTGTTAGTTCCTTTAGTTTTTGCTCTACAGCGATGCGATCGCTAATTTCTGTTTGTAAGGTGGCATTAGTTTGGCTGAGTTCGCGGGTTCGTTCCTGAACCCGTTGCTCTAAGGATTCGTTAACGGTTTTTAACGCTTGTTCTTGCTGGCTCAGGGTTTTAAATAAACTCGTCAGAGATTGACCCAAACTATTGACTTCATACTGACCACTCCCTTGAGTAATTTTTACATTGCGATCGCCTTGACGGAACTGCTCGGCGGCTTCAGCTAATCGTTGTAATGGGTTAGTAATTCGACCCGCCATCAGCCAACCACCCCAAAATAATAAAAGACCAAATCCGAACCCCCAGCCAAGAATCTGCTGTTGCAGTTTCCGAGCGGGTGCAAAGGCAATTTCTGTATTTTTCCGCAATAGCACCACCCATCCCAAGCCAGGATAATCTCGATACCCTACAGTGGGTGCAAAACCTGTGACATAGGTTTTTCCGTCTGAACCCGTTTCTACTCGATGACCTATTTTTCCCTGATGAGCTGCTTGTACGCTGGCTAATTCTAATTTCTGAAATCGCTCTTTAATCGTTCTCGGTGCCAGTAAGACTTTGCCTTCTTGACTGACGACAAACATTTCTATCGGAAACGGACTTTGAGAGAATCGAAGTGAAGAGTTTTCAACATTCCTCGCCCATTCCCAAGTTAAATAAGCCGCTAGCACACCTATGTGATTTCCTTGGTTATCAACTACAGGTACGGCTATATCAACAAAACGGAGAGGTTCTCCCGTTGAGTTGGGGATTAATTTTGCCAGAAGCCGCGCTTCATGAACATCACTGATGAACGGTCTTTTTTGTCCGTGGATAAACCAAGGTCTTTGGGAAATATCTTCACCTTCTAGCAATTTATCAGTACTCGCTCGCACAATGCCGGAGCGATCAGCAAAACCGATCCAAGCATAGTCAGGATAGGTTTTTTGTAGCGTTTCTAGTACTTCTCGTTGTCTCGATGCAGGCGTTTGAGGATTGATGAACTCTTCACGGGTACTACGGATTTGGATATCTCGGTAGCGCTCGAACATTCCACGATCAAGTTTATCAGCTACTTGATATGCCAATTCCGCCAGGTATTGACCGTTATCTTCTTGAATATGACGCTGCACAACTTGCCCCATAATCGCACTGCTGACAAAGGCAAGCAAAAACGTGATACCGCCAAGGGCGAAACCGAGTTGAGTGCGAATGCTATTCGGTTTCAGCCGCACCCGTGGGATTGTTTTCCTGAAAAACTGACGGCTAATCATCGGGATTCGTCCCTAATTCAAGTGAGGAGTCAGCCGCTTGGGGAATGGTAAAGTAAAACGTGGTTCCCATTCCTGGCTGAGACTCCACCCAGATGCGTCCTTTATGACGTTCGACAATCTTTTTACAAATCGCTAAACCAATACCAGTCCCAGAAAATTCTTTGCGGGTGTGGAGGCGTTTAAAAATGATGAAAATTCGTTCCAGATACTGAGGCTTGATGCCAATTCCATTGTCCCGCACGCTAAAGAGCCATTCCCCATCATTTAATTGGGCTTCAATGTGAACTTGGGGTAATTCTCCCTTACGATTGAATTTAATGGCGTTGCCAATCAGATTTTGAAATAGCTGTACTAATTGGTTATTATCGGCTATCAGGGTGGGTAAGGGTTGATGGGTAATGCTGGCGTTAGTTTCTGCGATCGCTATTTGCAGATTATCCAATACCTGATGCAGCACCCCATTACAATCAACTGGGGCAAACTCTCGAGCGCGACTGCCAACACGAGAATAAGCCAGCAAGTCTCGAATCAACTGTTGCATCCGGGTTGCGCCATCCACGACGTAACCCATATACTCTTGAGCCGACTCGTCAAAACGGTCTTGGTATTCCTGTGCTAACAGTTGGGTGTAACCTGTCACCGCTCGCAATGGCTCTTGTAAATCATGGGATGCCACATAAGCAAACTGCTCGAGTTCCTGGTTAGAACGCTTTAAATCTGCTGCCAATTGCTCTAGCTGCTGCTGCGCTTCGATCCGTTCGGCAATTTCTGTTTGTAAGCTAGCATTCACCTCGGCTAATTCCCGTGTCCGTTCTCGAACCCGGACTTCTAACTCGTCCTTGGCATTTCTCAGCACTTGCTCTGCCTGTTTCTGAACGGTGATATCCTGGGACATGAGCATCCCCGCAAAGATTTCTCCTTGCTCATTCCTGACCGGAAGCGTATGAACTTGGTAAATTCGGTCAGCGTAAGGAATTTCTGAACTCTGGGTTTCTCCCGCTAGCGCTGAACGATAAAGTGGCTCTAAGGTGGCGTAGGTTTCCGGTGGTAAGACTTCCCGAATCGTTTTCCCTTCTAATTGCTCTTTGGTAAAACCAGTGCTTGTTAAGTGTGTGCCTTCTGCGAGGATATAGCGTAACTCCCGGTCAAACAACAAAACAGCACCATTGGGAAAGTTTCTGGCAAAGGTGCGGTAAAGCTCCTCACTTTTTCGCTGTGCTTCTTCTGCTTGTTTGCGATCGGTGATATCGGTACTCGTACCCACCCATTCCTTTATGCTGCCATCGGCTTCCAGGATAGGCACACCTCTAGCAAAAAAGTCCCGATAACTGCCACCTTTAGTTCGCAAGCGATATTCAGTTTCATACAAACTTTTGCTGGCAATGGCTTCAGTCCAATCTTTAAGAGTACGTTCGCGATCATCCGGGTGAATCACCTCCACCCATCCAAATCCCTGCGCCTCCTCCGGATTTTGACCCGTAATAGCTTGCCAGCCTGATGTTCCCCGCGTTCTACCTTCAGGATCGGTAATCCAGACGAGCTGAGATGTGGCAGTGACGAGGGAGCGATACCGTTGTTCGCTCTCGTGTAGCGCTTCTGCTGACTTTTTGCGTTCTGCACTTTCTAGTTGCAGTTGCTCCAGAGCTTGCCTTAACTGAGCTGTGCGCTCCTCAACTCGAATTTCTAACTCGTCCTTGGCTCGTTTTAGTGCTGTCTCTGCCTGCTTGCGATCGCTGATATCTTGAATCTGAGCAATAAAATACAGGGGTTGACTCTCGCGATCGCGCACCAATGATCCGCTCAGGAGAATCCATATAATACGTCCCTGCTTATGGAAATACCGCTTCTCCATCTGATAGTGACTAATCTTGCCACTCAGCAGTTGCTCCACATAGTTGAGGTCGGCATCCAAATCATCAGGATGCGTGATATACTGAAAGGTTATAGCGAGTAATTCTTGCTGTGAATAGCCGAGAAGTTTGCACAAGGAGCGATTGAGTTTCAGCCAACGTCCATCCAGTGCCACTAGCGCCATACCAATAGCAGCGTACTTAAAGGCACTGCGGAAGCGTTCTTCACTTTCGTATAAAGCCGCCTCCGGGTGCTTGTCCTCTGGGAAGCACTCCACATGGGTTTCCATTCAGATTACTCTTCAGTGTTTTTATCTAACTTCCTTATTAAGTTAAAATTAACTCCCTAGAAGTTGCCTCCGTGAACTTAGGGTATATTTCATCATCTTCGTGTCGTAGAGGAAGCAGAAACGGCGGAATGCGATCGCTTACATTTAGTCAAACAACCAAAATTAGTCCGCCGCATTCACCACAACCTCTGCGTACCTCTGCGCTAACCTCCGCGTACCTCTGCGCTAAATAACAAATCCCCCCTCCTCAGCCTTCTCCTCAAAACTCCGCACTCAAAGGCGTCCGAGGGAACGGAATCACATCCCGAATATTCCCCATCCCCGTCATAAACTGCACCAACCGCTCAAACCCCAAACCAAATCCCGCATGGGGAACCGTGCCATAACGCCGTAAATCCAAATACCACCACAAATCCTCTGGATTCATCCCCTGATTCTCAATCCGTCGCTGAAGAACCTCAAGGCGTTCTTCCCGCTGAGAACCGCCAATAATCTCACCAATCTTAGGAGCAAGCACATCCATTGCCGCAACTGTCTTGTCGTCCTCGTTCAAACGCATATAGAAAGCCTTGATCCCCACCGGGTAATTGCTGACGATAACCGGTTTTTTAAACAACTCTTCTGCTAAATAGCGTTCGTGTTCAGACTGCAAATCCAATCCCCACTCAACCGGATACTCGAACTGGCGATCCGCTTTTTCCAACAGAGCGATCGCGTTTGTATAACTAATTCGCTCAAATTCATTATTGATAATATTCTCAGCCGTTGCCAGCACCGTATTATCAATCCGCTGGTTAAAAAACTCCATATCCTCCGGGCATTGATCCAGCACCGATTTAAAGATGTACTTCAGAAACTCTTCTGCCAAATCCATATCCCCATGCAAATCGCAGAACGCCATCTCCGGTTCCACCATCCAAAACTCTGCTAAATGCCGGGAAGTATTAGAATTTTCTGCCCGAAACGTGGGACCAAAGGTATAGACATCCCGGAATGCCATCGCCATCACTTCCGCTTGCAATTGACCACTGACGGTAAGATAGGCAGGGCGTCCAAAAAAGTCTTTACTGTAATCGACTTCTTTCCCCTCCGTCATGGGAACGGTTTTTAAATCCATGCTAGTAACGGTGAACAACTCACCCGCCCCTTCACAGTCATTCGCAGTAATCATCGGGGTGTGAACCCACAAGAACCCGCGTTCCTGAAAAAACTGATGGATAGCACTAGCACAAGCATTCCGCACTCGGAATACTGCCCCTAAAGTATTGGTACGCGCTCGCAAATGCCCAATTGTCCGCAAAAATTCAAAAGAATGGCGTTTCTTCTGGAGGGGATAAGTGTCGGGATCAGAGTCACCATATACGTTTACCGAAGATGCCTTCAACTCAATTCGCTGCCCCTTGCCAGGGGAAGGCACGAGTACACCCGTCACCTCTACGGATGTCCCCGTATTGAGCTGTTTCAGAATCGTTTCATAGTCAGGTAAATCTGGATTGAGAATGACTTGCAAATTTGCCATAAAGGAGCCATCGTTAACCTCCATAAAGGCAAATTCTTTCAATTCTCGTTTTGTGCGTACCCAGCCTTTAATCGTCACTGACTCATCAGGCTGACTTGTTCGCAAGATTTCCGCAATCCGTCGCTCTACCATCGTTTTACCAACTCGTTACTGAAAAACGCCAATACCCGGAAAATTAATAGGCTCTAACTCCAGTTTAATGCGATCGCGTTTGGGGATCGCTCAGGAT
>NZ_JADEWY010000286.1 GCF_015207375.1 Coleofasciculus sp. LEGE 07092
CCTCCGCTCCCCTGCCCCTCTGCTCCCCCGCATCTTTAAGCCTATGTCCTTCCACGTCTCCGCTTGGTCGATTAAAAAACCCGTTCCTACCATCGTTATGTTCCTGATTCTGGGCATCTTCGGCATGATGTCCTTTTTCGGGTTGGGAATTGACAGCAATCCCAATATTGATATTCCAGCCGTGATGATTACCGTTACCCAACCCGGTGCTGGACCGACGGAACTGGAAACTCAGGTAACGAAGAAAGTTGAAGATGCCGTGGCTGGGTTGGGAAATATTGACGACCTCACCTCGACTGTTACTGAGGGAAGTTCCGTTACCACTATTAATTTTGTCCTGGGAACGAATAGCGATCGCGCTACGAATGATGTTCGCAATGCGGTAGCCCAGATTCGCCAAGACTTGCCCCAAGACGCCAACGAACCGATTGTCCAGCGTCTGGAATTTGCGGGAGGTTCGGTGATGACTTATGCCGTCGCCTCCGAAAAGCGATCGGTAGAAGAATTGAGCGATTTAGTTGACCGCACCATTAACCGCGCCCTCCTCACCGTGCCAGGAGTTGCTCAAATTGACCGATTGGGAGGGGTTGATCGAGAGGTTCGGGTTGACCTTGACCCCAGCCGTTTGCAGGCTTATGGAATTACTGCCACCCAAGTTAACGACCAAATCCGGAATTTTAATATCAACTTACCAGGGGGGCGGGGAAATGTCGGCGGTAGTGAACAGAACATCCGGACGCTAGGCAGTGCCAAGACAGTAGAGGATTTAAAAAGCTACCGCATCGTTCTCCCTGATGGCGCTACCGTTCCCCTGTCCAGTTTGGGAGACGTTCAAGATGGGTTTGCCGAACGGCGACAAGCCGCGCTTTTAAATGGGCAATCAGTCGTAGCGTTTTCTGTACTCCGCAGTACGGGTAGCACCTTAGTCACCGTGGAAGAAGGCGTCCGCAAGGCAGTCACAGAACTTCAAAAAACTCTGCCGGAGGATGTGCGGCTGGAGCTGATTTTCACCCGCGCTGATGCCATCCGCGGCTCCTACCAAGCCACCATTGATTCTCTGGTGCTGGCTTGTATCTTGACGGTCATTTCAGTCGGATTATTTTTGCGGGATTGGCGAGCCACGCTGATTACCGGGACAGCACTCCCCCTGTCGATTATTCCTACCTTTGGGGTGATGAAATTGCTAGGCTATACCCTCAATGGTATGACCCTGCTGGCGTTAGCGCTAGCTGTGGGTAACTTGGTTGATGATGCCATCTGCATGATTGAAAACATCGACCAGCACTTGCAGATGGGCAAGAAACCCTTCCAAGCGGCACTGGATGCGACGCAAGAACTTGGTTTGGCAGTAGTGGCAACCACGGCAACGATTGTGGCGGTATTTATTCCTGTGGCGTTTATGGGGGGTATTCCCGGTCAGTTTTTCCAACCGTTTGGGGTAACGGTTGCAGTCTCCACCATGTTTTCTACACTGGTGGCTTGTACGATGACGCCGATGTTGAGTGCTTATTTGCTCAAGTCGAAGAAACGCAAGGGAGCAGGGGAGCAGGGG
>NZ_JADEWY010000070.1 GCF_015207375.1 Coleofasciculus sp. LEGE 07092
GGGGTGTAGGGTGTGGGGGAACTTCGGGCGATTTCATCATTCTTTACACAGTCACGTTTATTACAGGATCATTGAAAGTTTATACCACTCGATACACTAGAGAGGGTTGGGAGTGGGATTAGGTTAAGTAGAGATTAAGTCAGAATGGCGCGATCGCTTGAATATAGCCAGCAACCTTGGACAGAGACATACAGTGAAATAGTTGACGTTCGCAGCCCGAGTGAGTTTGCCGAAGACTGTATGCCTGGTGCTGTTAACCTGCCTGTGCTGGATGATGAACAACGGGCAAAAGTGGGGATCATTTACAAGCAAGTCTGCCCTTTTCAAGCTCGCAAGCTTGGTGCAGCCTTAGTTGCCCAGAATATCGCAAACCATCTCAACCATCATTTCGCTCTCAAAGATAAAGACTACCATCCTTTAGTTTACTGCTGGCGCGGCGGTCAGCGTTCTAGTAGTATGGCACTGGTCTTGAGTCAAATTGGTTGGCGAGTGACAGTTTTAGAAGGGGGATACAAAACCTACCGAGCTTATGTGCGCGACCAACTTGAGTACTTACCCGAACAATTTACCTACCGAGTGTTGTGCGGACTGACGGGTAGTGGAAAAACTCATATCCTGCACAAGTTTGCTCAACGAGGTGTTCAGGTACTAGATTTGGAGGGTTTGGCAAATCATCGCGGTTCCCTGCTCGGTCAGGCGTGGGAGGGTCAACTCACCCCTCAACCTTCACAAAAACAGTTTGAATCGCTTCTCCTAAAACAGTTGCAGAGTTTTGATGCCAGTAAACCCGTCTGGGTGGAAGCCGAAAGCAACAAAATCGGGAAGGTTTATTTACCCCCATCCCTCTGGCAAAGGATGAAACAGACAAGCTGCATCGAAGTTCAACTCTCGCAAGTGGCTAGAATCGAATGGCTGTTGCAGGACTATTCCCATTTTGTCACTCACCCCGAGCTGCTCAAACGCCAACTAGAGCGCCTTAACTCTCGCTACGGTAAGCAAAAAATTGCCGAGTGGCACGGGTATATTGACGCGGGTCAGTGGCATGGTTTAGTCGGAGATTTGCTGACTCACCACTATGACCCAGCCTACCGCCGCTCAATTGAGCAGTGTTTTAATTCTCTTGAACGAAAACTTGAGATTGCAGATTTATCGGATGCTAGTGTTGATGCGTTGCTGGATGTTTTAAGCTCCGTCAGGGATTAAAATCTCTGTCTCATCACTCAAGTTGCAACAATCTGCCAGTGGTTTTAACCACTGTCTCATCGCTAAAGTCGTCTAAAGACGACTGGATAAGAGTTTTAACTCTGGGCGGGTTTTGTAGCTTGTTGAGAATAGCTTCCGCCGTGAGGCTTCGACGGTGAGTTCAGCCGAACGCTTGCCCAAGTCCGAACGGTGCAAGATCTCAGTAATGATAAATTTTTGTTAGAGGTCAAACCAACTCAACACACATTAGAGGGTTAAATTTCGATAATCATGAACAGTTCTCCTCACATCCTACTGCACGAGCCATCTCTCTCGTTAAGGGCTGAAAAGCTCGCCCATGTTTTGACTAGTATTGACAATCTGCTGATTATCCAGGATTTAGATGGAGTCTGCATGGGACTCGTCAAAGACCCCCTGACGCGGGTTATTGATACAAATTACGTGAATGCTACTAAGCTCTTTGACGGTCATTTTTACGTTCTTACCAATGGGGAACATATTGGAAAACGGGGCGTAAATGGGATTATTGAACGAGCGTTTGGCGACCAAAATTATGTTAAGGAACAGAGTTTTTACCTGCCCGGTCTAGCTGCGGGGGGTGTCCAATGGCAAGACCGCCATGGGACTGTCTCTCATCCGGGTGTCAGCGATGAAGAACTGGCATTTTTAGAAGAGGTGCCGCAGCGAATTAAAGACCGCTTGCGGCAGTTTTTCGAGCAACATGATAGCGGATTGGAAGTCAAGAAACTAGACGAATGCATTCAGGCGTCTGTCCTTGACAACAAGGCATCACCGACTGCGAATTTAAACACGTTTTATGAAACCTTTGGCGAACGCAGCGATATTTATATAGCCTTGCAAAAGGATATGCAAGGGTTAATGATGGAATTACTTCAAGATGCTGAGAAAAAAGGGTTGAATGATTCCTTTTTCGTTCATTACGCCCCGAATTTAGGAAGAGATGCACAAGGTGATGAAATTCTGCGTCCGGCACGGGGTAAAGATTCAGGTACTACTGATTTTCAGTTCATGATTCGGGGTGCTATCAAAGAGGCAGGAGTTCTGGTCATTTTAAATCGCTATTATTTTCAAAGGACAGGAACTTACCCTTTAGGGGAGGGGTTTAATGTCCGACAGGCTCCGAGAACTCATCAGGAGTTACTGAATTTAGTCAAAACCAATTTTGACCCGCAAGCGATGCCGATTATAGTGGGAGTAGGGGATACTGTGACTAGTCTCGTTGAAGAAGAAGACGGTTGTCTGCAAATCCGCAGAGGAGGAAGCGATCGCAATTTCTTACAACTCGTTCAAGACATTGGAGAGGCGTTTAACAAAGGCAATATTATTGTTTACGTCGATAGCAGTCGCGGAGAAGTTAAAAATCGCAAAGCTGTAAAGGTTGGCTCGGTCGATAATGGTGAAGTCGAAGCAATATTAGCTGTTTTAGAAGGGCCGGGTGATGCCCGTGATGTTGATGAGCCGTTAATTTTAAATATGATCTTTGCAAATGGTCATGAACAATACACTTCTGTGTTTCAATCAGCAGCACGGGGACGGCAACTTTTGTATGAAAAGCAGCAGGAACAAGGTTAATCGATTGCAGGAGATTGTCCTGGTACTGAGCTAACCTAGCATCTTACACCACTTGTTAACAAGCCAGGGATTGAAATCCTTGGCTTATCGCTAACCTCCTCTCAAGAGGACTGGGTAAGGATTTGAGTCCATTGACAAAATTGTTATTTCTGGTAGACGTTGAAATCAACAGTCCAAATTATTTTTGGAGGCAGACAGCGTCCGAAAGTCTAAGATTACGACGATCAATTAGTCATTATTGCCCAATTTCCAAAAGTCACCGAAGCTCTGGAATTGGCAGAATAGAATGGAAAGGCAAAGTCTTGGTAGCAAAAGTGGCAGAATTTGCTCGTATTTTTTCTACTTCTTAAACCTGGAGATTCACTGATGGCATATAGCAACTTTACCCTAGCTAAAGTCAAAGAAGAATTTGATTTAACAGTGGATGAGACTCAAAATTTATTTACTGCGATTGAACCCATTAAACCCTCCGAAATTTTAACCGTTACCTTACAAGAATATATCTCTTTAGCCACGGCAATTGGGACAGAAAAAGCCCGTTCTGAGTTTCTGATTGCACCCATTTTAAGTGAAGTTAGGCGGCAATTAAACTATCAGATTAGCTTGTTTTCTGGCACAGATTTTACGGTTAATGTTGAGAAAGGGCTGCTTGGATACTGTGATTTTTTGTTGAGTGCCTCTAGGGAGCAGTTTTTCATCACTGCTCCAGTTGTAACTATTGTTGAAGCCAAAAATGAGAATATTATTGGAGGATTAGGACAGTGTGTGGCAGAAATGATTGCCGCTCAGTTATTTAATCAACGCCAAGCCGTTGATATTCCCGTTATTTATGGTGCTGTGACTAGTGGGACGAATTGGCGGTTTTTGACGTTGACAGGAAACAAGGTTTGTATTGATTTAGTCGAATATTATATTAATCAATTCGATAAAATTTTAGGAATTCTCTTAAGTCCTATTCAGGCTTATTTGTCAAGAGTTAATCCCTAAACATCTGAACATAGACATAATTAATGGTGTCAATCACACCACAAGGGCAGTCCTCAACATTTCTGATGTAAATGCAAGAAAGACATTCTTCACCCCTAGATAAACCAACACCCGTTGAAGAAAATGAAGAAGAAGATATATTTGATTACTACTACGATGAACCGGGAAGCCCACCGGGTACACTTTGGATTGAAGCCGACGCCCCAGAACCCAAGATTATTTTAATTGACTATAACGAAACTAACGCCACTCGCGTAAAACTGCCTACACCAGAAGATTGTACTCCCTACCTAGATACGAAGTCGGTGTCTTGGGTTGATGTGCGGGGTTTGGGAAGTGAAGATATCTTGCAGCGCTTAGGTGGGGTGTTTAAGCTGCATCCCCTGGTACTCGAAGATGTTGTTAATGTCCCCCAGCGTCCGAAAGTAGAAGATTACGACGACCAATTAGTCATTATTGCCCAAATGGTGATGCCGAAAGCTACTGAAGATGGCTTTTGGTTTGAGCAAGTTAGTTTCGTCTTGGGGAAATATTATTTGCTGACGGTACAGGAGGAACCAGAACACGATTGCTTTAAACCGGTGCGCGATCGCATTCGAGCCAATAAAGGGCAGGTTCGCCAAGCTGGAGCTGATTATTTAACCTACGCCCTCTTAGATGCCATCGTTGATGGGTTTTTCCCGGTGCTGGAAGACTACGGAGAGCGGATCGAAGCCTTAGAAGATGAAGTCATCGCCAACCCCAGCCATCAGACCCTAGAAAAAATTTACCAAATTCGGCGAGAATTACTAGCATTACGCCGCTCGATCTGGCCCCAACGCAATGCGATTAATACCTTGATTCGCGGCGGCAGCAACCTTATCAATCCTAATGTGCAAATTTACCTGCGAGACTGCTACGATCACACAGTGCAAGTCATGGATATGGTCGAAACCTATCGAGAGTTGGCTTCGGGTCTGATGGATGTTTACCTGTCTTCGGTCAGCAACCGGATGAATGAGATTATGAAAGTGTTAACCGTAATCTCAACTATTTTCATCCCGCTGACGTTTATTGCAGGCGTCTACGGTATGAACTTTCAGTATATGCCGGAGCTGGCTTGGCGTTGGGGCTATTTCGCCTGTTGGGGGGTGATGATTGCGATCGCCACAGCTCTCTGCTTCTTTTTCTGGCGTCGCGGCTGGTTTGAGAATTCTACCACAATTAAAAAAGATTAACAGTCTGACTCGTGCGATACTTGCGTTAATCATTGATCCAAAATCAGCCATCCATGGAAACTGCTCAAGAACTTGCCAACAACCTACTGATTTTAACGGTTTATTTGATTGTTGTCGTTTTAGTGTTTAACAGAGCCTTCAAATCCTTAGAAGGGCTTGTAATATTTGAGACAGAAACGGACTCTTTAAACAAGCAACTAGAAGAAAAAAATCTTAATGACCTAATTAATATCAAATTTTCCTTTGCTCAAAGCTATAAACTTGATGAATTAAAATTTCTATCTCTCACCATTGAAAATAAATCAAAAGAGTCCTTCATTGAAATAGACTGGAAACAGTGTTTTATCAGTGATTTCAGTAAGCGCATACGGCAAGCGGTTCGGTCAATTCCCGGAACACCAACGCCCGATGTTGCCCAATCGAGTAAAATTCCTCCCGGTCAAAAAATTGAGGAAAAGATAAGCGATGAAGATATTTCTGCTTCCTTATTTGACCCGAAAAAGCTCCAAGAAGCTGCTCAAAAAGAAGACGATTTTTTCCTGCAATTCCCCTTAAAGATCTCTGAACCCGGTAAGGATGCCCGTTCCTGTAACTTGCGCTGTACCTTCATCGCCAAAGTACTGCCCTGGCAAAGGGCTTTTGTCTTGGCTTTAAAACCGTAAACGGAAACCTCTGTGACATCCTCTTACATTCAGGGCTATTTCATTCTCAGAGGTAGGGATTGATGATATAATTAAAGATTGACAATTGACTCGGTTAAATAGACGCGATCGCGTCTATGTTAATCATCCCAGAAATTTAGGAGAGACGCGATCACAAATTTTGACGGTTCGGAAAATCAAGGGTTTAGGCTAAGTTGCAATCACCTTGACAGGGCTAATGGGCGATCGCTTACTGCCCAATCTGAATCCTAATTCCAGGTGAAGTATAGATAACACCCGATCGCTGAATTCTCCGTCTGGCAGACCTTGAGGAATCGATAATCACTGGGTCAATCAGCACTGAATCAGAAATCTGGGAATCGATAATCGTGGGATTAATCAGTGTTGAATTGCGAATACTCCCCCGAATGGGTCTTCTCACTCGGTAGTCATTCCCATAATCGTAATTGTAAGGTGTAAACGCAGAAGGCTGACCCGTAACCGGATTGACTGGCACAGGTGCAGGAATCGGACTACCGTAAATGTAGGAACTAGAGGACTGGGATCGAATTACGACCGGTCGGGCATCCACTGGCATCTGTCCCGATATCATCCAGGCAACTCCCAGAGTCAAGGGGGTGAGAAGGGAAGTCAGCCAGGGTTGCTGAAATAGAGAGAGCTTCAGCATCATTTTGCCTCGATATAGGTTGATAATTGTAAGTGAATGTCTAATCGGGAGCTTAGTTCCACCTAGGTGGACTTTAATCTGTGTTGGTTTTAGGCTACTTTCAATTTAGAACGGTTGGTTGGGATGGCACTTCACCCAGTAGCATTATTCGCTGTAGTGATGCTTCAGCAGCGCCATACTTCTTAGCCGCACAATAACTTAGATGTAGCACGACCTAAAACGTCAAACCGTGAGTTCAGACACTAAAGAAAAATTTCGGATCGAGTACCAGGCGGGAAAAGCGGCGTTTGAGCGGGGTGAGTACCGCATCGCTGTCAAGCGTTTGGAGGCGGCATCTGCCTTGATGAACCGCACTTCTCGCTTAGGGGGAGAGGCACAACTGTGGTTGGTAACAGCTTACGACGCAGCAGGGCAAAAAGAAGAAGCGATCGCCCTTTGTCAGCAGTTGAGTCGTCACCCTGACCCGGAAACTTGCAAACAAGGCAAACGGTTGCTCTATATTCTCCAAGCCCCTCAGCTCAAAAGACCGGAGGAGTGGATGTCCAAAATTCCCGACTTGGGAGCGATCGCTCAAAGTGATGCCAAAGACCGTCGCGGTAGTGGTGTCGCCAGGAGTAACCGGAACCCAAAGAGAGAAATTGAACTGGAAGAGCGGGATTTAACTCAGGTTAATACGAAAGATAATCAATTTATTTGGGTGGCGTTAATTGTGATAGGTTTGATGGTGGGTGGATTAATTTGGTGGGGGGTTTGAATGCATTTTTAGTTGCGTCCATAGGAAGTATAAGATTTAGTTGCCTCCGTTTTAAGACCGTTGGCAACGATTCCTAAGATGGAAGCCCCAGCAATCTTTAAGCCATCGAAGGCTTTCATTACTAAGGAACGGTCTGTCTTCTCAATACCAACTACGAGTATTGTCCCATCTGCCTTAGCTGCTAGGAGGTTGCCATCTCCAAGACCCAAAAGGGGTGGGGTATCGTAAATCACCAAGTCAAAATGGGCTGAAAATTGATCCATTAGATACTGCATCTTATCAGAGGAAAGCAGCTTGATGGGGTCTGAGAACGTCTGACCCGTGGTCAATATAAAGAAGTTATCATCTAAGGGTGATTGCTGAATGGCATCATTGAGAGTGATGTCTGTAGCAATGATTTCAGTTAATCCCTTAGTATTCGGTAAGTCTAACCGCGTGTGAAGTTGGGGACAACGCAAATCGGCGTCTACCAGTAAAACTCGTTGACCAATTGTAGCTGCGGTTTTGGCAAGGTACACAGCAACGGTGGTTTTCCCATCTCCTGGTATTGCTGAGGTAATGGCTAAGGAGTGGATGGGCTTTTTAGAACTGAGCAAGCGAATATTCGTGTAAAGAGAACGGAAAGCCTCCATAAAGGGGGAGGTGGTGTACCGTTCAGTCCGGTTGTTATTACTACCCCAACGAGGAGAATTCTTTTCAGGAGTGAAGTTAGCGACTTGTGCCACGAGAGCAAGTTGTTTGGGTTTCTTGGAGAGTCTGTTGAGTTTCTTGGTTAAAGGAATAACGCCTAGGATGGGTAGTCTTGTCGCTCCTTTAATTTCTTCAGGGGTGTGGAAGACGGTATGGAGTATCTCGACGAGAAAACCAACGCCGATGCCTAGGAGTACACTTAAAACCACAGCGATCGCGAACGGGCGCTTTAAGGCTTGAGATTCGACAGGAATTAACTGACCCATCTCATCGCGCCACAGTTCAGGTGGATTAATCAGATCCCAGGGAATTTCTTGTTGAGCAGCATCAAGTTTCAATGTTTCTCGTTTAGAGAGAAATTCCTTCAAGTTATCAGTAGCAACATCTAATTGCCGCTGTAAATCAGCAATTTGACGAGAAACAGATGGTAGCTGTTCAAGTTGTTGATTTACACGGTTTTCAGCCTGGACAATAGTTTGGTAGCGATCCTCTAAACCCTGGATTTTACCCGCTAAGTTTTCTAGAACAGCTTGAGATTCTTGACTCAACAGACTACGCAAATTTTGCTGGTTCTCACGTAACACCTCCATGGAAGGGCTATCTTCGCGAAATCGGACTGAATCTGATGCAATTTGGGCGTCTAACTGCTGTAATTTGGATAGTAGAGTTTCGTAAGCTTGATCTTCTGTCGCTAAAACTGCTGTTAGGTTCGCTTCATTTAACTGTTTTTGCAGAGTATTGTAGAGCGCCTGCGTTTCAGCCAGTTGAGCTTCAGTGTCTAATCGGTTTCTCCGAATTAGCAAGACCTGTTCACTTAGAAGCCGATCGGCTAACTCAGGATCAATAAGATTGTATTGCTTCCGGATTGTTTGAAGTTGTGATTGAAGAGTGTCAACTTGTTTCTGTAGATTAGGAAGCTGAGTTTCAATGAATTCTATTCCTTGCTTTAGGCTTTTTTGGCGTTCTTGTAAACTATACTCTAAATAAGCATTAGCAATAGTCTCTAGGACAAATTTAATTTTTTCTTTATTTTTATCCTTATAAATAACTTCTAAAATTTTAGTGCCTAATTCTTCCGCATTTTTTTCATAGGTGAGGCGGACAAGGGAAAGATTCCTCTTCAGTGAATTATGGTCAATCGATGGATATTTAGTTTGTAACTGCTGGATTACTGGCTCCATGATTTGTGGACTCTGCAAAACCCGAATTTGAGTCTCGTAATCCAACAATCCTGATCTATCTACATCTATTTTTTGAATGTCTGTGCTTTTATTTTGAGACAGTAAAAACTGATTTCGCAACCGATCTTCAGCCGTGACGGGTTCAACTAAAAGCTTGAATGAACCTTGATACTCGGGTATGCTTTGGCGCTTGTTCCAGACTAACCAAAGTCCAGAACTTACAATCAAAGTCAATGCCACCCCGCTTATTAGCATGGCACGGCGACGTGCCACAGCAAGCACCCAAGCCAAATCTACCGTTTGTCCACTCATTTCATCTGGTTCGACTGAGCGAACTGGATGTAACGGTTGAAGTGGCTTACCATTCGGCTTGTCTGAAAACGCCTGGAAATTGCGATCTGTATCCATAGAAAGCACCTCTATATGCTTGGGTTGACTGAACTCCAGAAACAAATTATCAACCCTACTTATCCGGCTTAAGGGACGCACATCTACATTTTATGCGTTTTCTCAGCCTCAGTCGTGAATCCTTCCGAATTAACTCCTCAGTTCCCCTCAAACTCTTTACCAATTCGGGGTTATATTCTGAATTGCTCTAAATCAATATTCGCTAAGTCCCTTTGGTGAACAAAACGAGACGAGATACCTGGCGCAGCAAAGTATTTTTCCAGGAGTTCCTCTGGGTCTTTCTTACTGCCCCCTTCTTGCTCAATCAGTTTAGCAACATAAGTACATAGACTTAGCCTAACAGTATTGACCTGCTTAAGGGTCTGTTCACGGATTTTGTGCGGGTTAGGGGGTGATTCCTGCCAACGCTTTACCGCTTGAGCGACTGCATCAGCTTGCGGTGGAACAATGATTGAATTCTCCTGATTGAAGAATTCATCGCGTCCGCCTTTGCTGGGTGTACTTACGACAGGAATGCCACAAAGTAGATATTCCATGGAAGCAAACATGGCTCCTTCTTCTGCTGACAGGCAGAGACCAACATAAGCCTGATTTATCTTTTTAGCTAATTCAGGGCGCGGGATGAATTCTCTATTGTACTCAGCATGAGCTAACTCTGGACAGAAGGCTGGTAAATCTCCTCCGTAGGAGGCTATCATCAAGCGTTCAATGTCTTTGGCGAGCCAATGTCGCTTAAAGGGTTTAAGCTGCCCTATGTAGATAGCGTCATAGTATTTTGGTTCATTTAGGGGTTTGTAGTTGTATTCGTTGACATAGATATTGTGATTAAAATGTGCTCCACGCATGAACCATTTTTTTCGCCAAACTTCTTCCTCCGAGGCGTTGACAATGAAGTGATGTTTTCTGCTTTTCATAGAATGCAGGACTTGAGTCTTTTTGTGCCTTAGCATCCGTTTCCATCGAGCAGCAAAACCCGAAGAATTTTGCAGAACGTGTTTCGGCATGAACCCTTGCGACAAGGCAGGCAAATCGCCGATATAAGAAACGATAAGGGGTTCAGTACTAAGAATATAAAAGCCATTAAATATCATAAGCAATGCACCTATTCCTGTGAATTTTATTTGCTTCTGTGTGGAAAACTATCACCTTGCAAAAGACAAGAATGAATCAATACCAGTTATTATAACAGTCTGCTGTTTACTCAACTGACAGAAAATTAGAGTGTAAAGCACAGTCTACAAAATAACCGATAGGTAGTTGCTTAAGATTTGGAGTGGTTTAACTTTCTTAACTTTTCGTAAAAATTTGCTTCAATAGCATAAAATTAAGATTTTATCTGAAAAGGTAACATTATGGAGCGCAAGCTTAGACTGACGACTCTAGGTATTGAACTTGCAGAAGAAGCTAGGTTTCCAGATGGGTGTCCTATTCTGAAAGCATGGAAAGGTCGCTATTCTTCAGCCTTTAACAAGGCAGTGCAGGAGACGTTTGAAATAGTTGAGGATGAAAACGCCGATGGGTTTCTCCTACCATCCAATGTTTCTTTCTATTCCCATCGGCGACTCAACGAAATTGGCATGGTGGTTGCTGCCCTCCAGTTACCCTCAATCGGTTTCGATATTAGCCATGAGCGTCGAAAACCTGCATGGCTAGACTATATCATCCGCTTTTCTTGGTATCGTTCAGTTAATGAGCTAGGAGTCATTATCAGTCCGGCGTTTCTCGATTCGGACGGGTTTGATCTCATGGTGGAATTGGGTATTCGAGACTGGCAACCAACGGAAAAGGAACCCTTACCAACTGTGAGTTTCTGCGGTCGCGAGGGGGGGAAAGTTGGGCTAGCTATCTGGGAAAGAATGCCCAAGACTCTTACACGCCGTATGGCTGCGAATTTCTTCTGTAGCACGACTCGTGGCGTTCGTGCAACGTGTTGTTACCCACTTCGGATGGATGCAATGCAGGTTCTTGAAGGAGATCCTCGAATCCAGACAGATTTTGTTGGACGTGGGACGGTGGGACTAACGCCAAAAACACAAGGAGACTTGCGACGCCAATTTTTGGAAAACATGATGCGCAATGCTTATGTACTATGTGTTCGTGGTACTGACAATTACAGTTGGCGATTCTATGAAACACTTTCTTTAGGAAAAATCCCTATTGTAATCGACACAAACTGCATATTACCGTTAGAAGACGAAATTCCGTGGGATAAGTTGATTGTCCGTGTTCCATGTACACAATTGAACGAGTTACCAGAGCACCTCTTGGAGTGGCACTCTAGTCTGTCTCCATCTGCTTTTCGAGAATTACAACGAGAGCTGCGAGCGCTCTTTGAGCGGCTAACACCTGCGAGGTTTTATCCGGATATATTTCGGAAGATTCTATACCTCTACAGCGATTAAGCCTGAATACTGGACTGATTTCCTAGATCAATTTCCGCTCTGCACTTGAAGCTCATGATTAATAACCAGATTGTAGTGCCAAGCAATAAAGGTACACGATATTGTAGTAATAGATCGTTGTGAAGAAAGGTCATTAAATAGGCTCGTGGAAAAACCATAGCTAGAAAAAGAGCTATTGCTATTAAGGCAGCTCCTGGACGTTTATGTAGCTGTCTCCAGAATGCAGCTATTAACGGTGCCAGAGCAACTAAATCATAATGATGTGCAAAACCGAACAACAAGGAAATTGCTACCAATATTCCCACTACATCATCAAGGATTAGTCTTGAACGATACCACCAAAGGAGATATGTTAAGATGAGGGCTAAAAGGAATAACTGTGGCACTTTAATCCCAGCCGCATACATTAAATTTTGGATGCTGAAAACGGCTTCGGAACCCAAAACATTAGAAAATATGTTTTTATATTCATTTAAGGAAGTAAACCAGTAAAAAAACACGTCAATCGGACCACTAACCGCCATGGGTACAAGACAGAAAATTAAGGTAGTGAGTACCGCTACTGCTAAAAGTCGCCATCGACGCTCTAAAAGGAACCAAAGGATTATCAGTAGGCTTAACTGTGGCTTGATGCTGGCGATCGCAATCAAAATGCCGCTCAAAACACATCGATCCCGATAGGCATAGTACCAACTGCTGACTAGCGCTGCAGCTACTATTAGTGTTGTTTGCCCCAACCACATAACATTGATTGTGAGCGGATTACTAATGACTATTGCCGGGATAAACCACCACGGACTGGAACCTGGAACTTTTAGAATTTTTACCTGAGGGCGTTTCACTAGACGCACACAGAAAAATCCCAATACTCCAGCGCTAAAGACATTCAAAAATGTCATTATTACCTTTGTTTTCGCCCAGGGAAACGCCGCCAGTATAAGACACAGTGGGGCTATCTGCGGTGGATATGAAAAACCAAAATTTCCTAGATCGAGAGTTGCACCCAGTTGGATAGCTACCTCCGGATCATAAGCATTTAACCCTTCCAACCAAGCAAGTCCAGCCACATACAAGTACTTCGTATCGAAGTTAGTACCCATTGACTGGGATACGCCCACACCGAGAATTCCTTTTACCACCAGCACAACGCAGGCAAACAGCAAAAAAACAGCCCGAAAAAAGAAATTCTCTGAAATACGATAAATTAAGGAAGTTCTCATATTAGTCTCCGTTTACCTATAGTATTGAGTAATAAATCTTAAAATTTAGAATTAATACCGTCTAAATCTCTACCAGCGATAATAGCGATAGGGTTCATCACCTAAATCAAAATCTGTGCGGTAATCAGGATGATAAAAACCTCTATCAGCAGTAAAGGAGCTGTGTTGGTTTTGTTTTTGCCCTATCTGCTTGAAAATTCTACCATCAACTTGGAAGCTAGCTCCCAAATTAGCCAGGATCTGAGCGAGCGCTCTCGTCTGTCGCCAGCGCGTATAACGTAAGTACGTGTTCACATCCGCATTTAAAGCGTTGGGGTCAATCTGAGAAAAAATTGCTACCCCATTTCCCAGTTGCACGCGACTCAATAAACCGTCTGCTGCTATCTCACCACCGGATTGAATTAACCAGGCATCGTGTTCTGTACGCGATCGCAAATCAGAAGCACTGAGTCCATAAGCCTCTGACCATTGGGGTACATTCAGGGAGCCAGGGAATGCCTTCACTTGCTTCATAGTAATCCCTAAGGGTGCAGAAGCGGTGTGTCGCGGCAAGAAAAATATTTTTCCTCCTTTGTTCAAATAGGCTCGTAACTGCTCATCGTTCACCTTTGCCTGGGTTCCGATTATCACTAGTCCAGCATCAGCCGTGAGAGAGTTTGTCCGTTGGTAAATCAAACCTAGTTCATCGAGTTGAGTTACGTCCGCATCACTGCCAATAAAAATTACCTTATCTACCTTGGGAGAAAGAGGAGCAGTAGTACTGTAGGCAATAAGTTGCCGAGCCAGTTGACGCGCTGCTGCATCTAGCTGCAAATGATCGTCTAGATCTAACGTACTCCAAATTAGCCGCCCCTTCCCGTAATCCAGCTCCATCAGTGGGGTATAGGCTAAATCAAACTCAGATTCTAAAATTGGTCGCCAAGAGCTACGGTGTGGCTTTTCCACAGAAGCGCTGCTCACTGCGCCGCGATTTCCCCAGTGCCAACCATACCAGGGAGTACCATGAGGGTTAGGGTTCATCCCTCCCTTCGTTGTGTCGGGGTAGGCTTCAACTAAGGTACTCTCTCCTGCCCAATCCCTTAAATCCAGTTCATCCAATCCGCTAGTTGCCAGATGAGTCTCGTTAACTAGGAAGACACGGCGACTTAAATGTGGTGCAATACGCCAACCGATTGTACTACTCATCCAATCCGGGTTTTGAGTAAAGACAATTGCTCTGCCACCATTGCCAATGAAGGCTTCTAAGTTCCCAGGTAGCTTATCTCCACTTGATAAAGCTTCGCGACCAATAACTAGGAGTGAACTGGTGAATGAGCCGTTCCACGACTCCACATTATATCCCAACTGCTGCAGCATCTGGGTTGTCTTGCCAACTGGGTCAAACACGGCGATTGGCGATTGGCGATTGGCGACTGGGGATTGGGTATTGGTGAAAACTCGAAAAGGGAAGTTATCCTGATGTTTTTGGTTGCCAATTTGAGCGTTCAGGCGAACTTCTCCATTAACTTTGCCATTTACCTCTGGCAAGTTGACTGCTATGGGGAAGAATAAGGTCTGTGCTGTCTCGATAGTTCCGGTATTGTCACCACTAGCTATCGGTTTACCCTCTAACAGCACTTGCCAGGTGAAGGAAAACTCTTGTTTGGCTCTGGTATCGTTAATGAGTACTACTTGTTTTTGCAGTTTCTCTCCAGCCCTAAAACTGTGGTCTTTTGCTGTAAACGCCTCCTCTGCACCCGCAATCCAAGCTAGGGTTGGGCTATTGTTTTCCATAATCCCTTGCCCACCGGGGTGAATGATATTCCCCTGGGGTTGGAAGGAGTACCACAGAGACTTCCTGACTTGCTTCAGGTATGGACCCCGGCGTCCTGGTTCAAATGGCTCAATATTCACCATCTCTTTCCCTGCGTCCGAAACCTCCCAGCCGTGTCCGCTACTCCAGGGAATCATTCCACCCGTCATCCCAAATGTCCGCCAACTGCGCCAGGTGTTAGTACTGAATAATTGCTGTAATTTTTGAAAGGCAGGGGCAAAATCCAGTTCGGGCTGATTATGCCAGCTTTGGTACTCCTGATCCTTGACAAATAATTCACGAATTTTCGATCGGTAAGCGGGAGTTTCGAGTTCGTAAGCTTCTTTGCCTAAGTAAATCGCACTAAACTCGGTCATCAGCGGTTCACTAGTAATTGCGTTGCCAAAACCATTGCGGCTACGCATCATTGTCGCGTGTAGCGGTGTGCCAAACTCTACTACCATATAGGGCATATCACCGTCTTGTGTCCACTCAGAAAGCCACTCCTCTCGCTCTTGTAGGGGGATCATATTGAGGTAAGAGTTGAGCGCGTAGACATCCCCTACGGATGCTCCTTGATGCATGAGTACAGGTCGCGTGGGGTCATATTTTTTTATAGTTGCTACTGCCTTTTCGCCGATAGGAAACATATTTTGCACCCGCCAGTCTCCATCCTTACCGAGGGAACCTTCGACTTGTTTCTGACCAATCCGTCGCGGGTTCTGGTCATCCGCATGACCGAAAAAATTGGGGCTATTAGTCCACATCAGAATTGATGGATGGTTGCGATAGCGGCGCAGTTCGGTTGCCATTCGTTGTTCCCAGCGCTTTCTATCTGCCTGCTTGTTCCACTGGTTCGGAATACCGATGTGAGACATACTTAGAGCTGGGGATATGAGCGGAAAACCTTTGAGGTCGGCGCGTTCGGCAAACAGTTCTCGAAAGTGCCATCGACCCCGCTCGTCGTGATTCCAGGGCCACAGTTCGGCAATATTAAAGCCCGCCCAGAAATAGGCATCAATCATTTTGTCAGCTACTTCAGGGACACCAACTGCCCAACCTTGCCATTGATCCTCGTGGAGAATCGGTCGCAGGCGAATTTCAGTACCGTTTAAGTAAAATTTTCGTCCTTCAATCCAAAATTCACGGAAGCCAAAAGGCTGGTCATATTCATCATCAATTCCGGCTCCTTTTACGTCCAGTCGTAGGGTATACACATTGGGTTGACTAATATCCCAGAGTCGCGGATTCGACCAGTCCCAAGCAATCTGCAAGACTTGGGTTGGCTTGGTTTTGATCTCAGCGTTGGCAGTGAATTGCTGTTCAATTTTGCCTTGCTCGTTGAACAGTTTAGCAACGAGTTCAACGGTGCCAGTCTGGGTGATATCGTTCAGTTCTATATCCAGATTGATTTGCTTTTGCCGCGTTGAGGGTTGCACGAATACGTCGCTGATGTGTGAACCTTGTGGCAGACTGAGTAACCGCACTTCACCAATCAATCCACGAGAGGCTAGCTCGGCTGCGGTGGTGTAAGTTTCATTGGGACTCATGATCACGGTCTTTTCTTTTTCATCAGCAGCGGCTACAACCAGTAGGCTCAGGGTTGCTTCTGTACCGGGTTGAACCATGCTGGTGATGTCCACTGCTCCGTAAGGCGAGTCTACTTGACCACATTGAATGCCGTTCACGTACACGACTGCATCGGTGCTAACCCGCTGTAGATCGAGGAAAATTGAGCGCCCTTGCCAATCTGCTGGAATTTTGAGGGTATGTTGATACCACGCTTTCGATAGCTGTTTGCCGTTAAAGTTTTGCCATGCTGTTCCTGTTCCCCGCGAAATGACTCCAGGCACAGGGGCATAATTCTCTTGCTGCCAATCTCCTGGCACCCAAATAGAACCCCAGTCGTCTTGCGGGAGCTGTTGATCAGTATTATCAACGGCTGGGATAAACTGCCAAACGCCATTGAGGTAGATTTGCGATCGTTTGTTGTTGGGGATTTCGAGTGAGCCGAGGGTGGGATAGGTACTGACTTGTACTGAAGGACAACCGCCAGCATTGCCCTCCTGGATCGTTTGACCCAGCCATCCAAAGGCGATGACGGCTAAGAAGAATAGTCCTAGTATTTTTGCCAGCTTATTGTTCATAAGTTGGAGGAGCAACCTTTCTGAAAATACAAATAAGGTATGTAATAAATTGATTTATAGATTCAAGAGATGAATTTTCGTAACTCCTTTGTGTAAAACTATAACTATTTAATGTACACGGATAACAAATTATCTCTTAAAGCATCCAAAATAAAGTTATGAGGAAGTAAATACTCAAACGCTGCTCTTGATTTTTGGCAGGCTTGCCTGAACTTTTCATCCGACAGACTGTCATGAAACTTCTGGACAATTTCTCCAAGACGATGTAAGTCTGAGTAAGGAACAATAACACTGAAATCTTCCCATTTCAAGTCCCCTAGATTAGGAAACTGCTGATTGGTATCAATAATGATGGGAATCCGTCCGGCTGACATCACCTCCCAAAGCTGGAAGCCGCTGTTAGAATCCCCTCTCATGACAAGTATGTAAGCATTATTCTGGATATTTTGGATATACTCGTCTCTGTGACGCTTTTTCACATCTTCTGGAAGAACAAAATGGTGTGCGCTTCGTTCTATAACAGATATTTTTAAATTTTGTGCTTTTTTGAGTTCGGTGATTACTTTTTGTCTAACTCGTGAAGCTATTGGTAGTCGCATTCGCAGATTTAGATTCCGATTAATCAAGAGGCTACCTGCTATCCAAAATACTATAGAATCTGAAATTGAAAAATAACGCAATATTGAATTGATCCTGCTAGGATATTGAGTATTACCAACAAAACCAACAGTAGGAATCGATGGCTTTTGTATCAGTGGTATTTTACGTCTAATATCATAAAGCCAACTAGGTATAACTATTGATTTTTCGAGTTTACATCGGTATGTTGACCCTGCAAAAACTATTTCTCCTGGCTTCGGTTTATACTCCAAACCCCCTACGAAAATGATGGGAGTTCGCCCCGATGCTACTACTTTCTGATTCAACTTGCAGACGGAAGCCCATTTGTTAGTGTGTCGGATGTACTCTTTAGCGTGATTTGGTGTCACAACAATAGAGCCAGCATCTTTCAAATCCTTGAACCAATGCACCTGTACTACTCCCTGTAATTTCTCCCTAAGCAGGTTCCAAAACTCTAGTTCGGGATTGGTATCAGGTGAAGTCGTATGCATAAGCAAAGGTACTGGACGAAATTCCGGCAGGATAAAATCCTCCTTTACCCATATTTCCAAAGGATTTTGAACAGACCACATGGGCTTCAGTTTTCCAACCTTACTCGGCTATTCTACATCCAGATTAACTGATTTAATGAGGAAAATTGGTTAGTCCACGATTAATAAAATTACATTTCCAAGAAATTCTAATAAAGTAGACCTGTTGTTACTACTTTAAGTATTAATTTTTATAAATTAAATCCACTCCTATTATTTTTATAGGGTAATCTTTAAAAATAATCATAAGCGGACGTTAACATTTGAAAAGCCATGTTAATCCATGACTCGCGATCATACAGCCGTGCTAATGACCTGCTATAACCGTAAACCAAATACATTGGCTTGTCTAGCGGCACTATTCAACCAGATACTCCCCCCTGAAGCCTCATTTGATGTTTATTTAGTCGATGATGGTAGCACCGATAGTACTACCGAGGCAGTGCAGCAGGCTTATCCTCAGGTCAAGATTCTTCAAGGAGATGGGAATCTGTATTGGAACCAGGGAATGCGAAAAGCCTTCTCTGAAGCGATGAAGTCCGACTACCACTACTACCTCTGGCTTAACGACGATACTCTCCTTAACCCAGAAGGCTTAGGCACATTGTTGACCACATCTAGCCAACTTGCACAACAAGGTTATCCAGCAGCAATTGTAACAGGCTCCACTTGCGATTCCCAGACGAAAGCCCTTACCTACGGTGGTATGGTTCGTGCCAGTCGGTGGCGACCCCTCAAGTTTCAGTTAATAGAACCCGGTGAAGAGGCAAAGCATTGCGACACCCTAAATGGTAACTGTGTTCTGATCCCACGGGAAGTTGCTCTAGTAGTAGGAAATCTCGATCCAGCCTTTACCCATTACCTGGGAGACTTCGACTACGGTTTACGCGCACAGCAACAAGGATGTACAGTTTGGGTAGCTCCAGGTTATATAGGAACTTGTCCGCCAAACCTGCGCCAGGAAAGCAGGACTGAGGAATCGGCGCGTCTCCAGAAACTCTTAAAGAAGATTGATCAACCCAAAGGTTTATCAATCAAAGAAGAAGTCTTGTACTCGTTTGAGGAGTGGAAGCACTTCGCTCAGCGACATGGCGGTTCTTTATGGCTAATTTATTGCTTGCTACCTTACAGAAGATTACTGTGGAGTACACTATTCAGTAGATTTCAGGGGAATAGAACCTGAAAGTTATAGGATAGAAGTTATTGCAGTGTAAGCTCTCGTGAGAGAAATCAGGGTAGATTTATGGATAACCTTCGCATTGCGTGGCTTGTTCCTTCAGTAGAACTGGGGGCTTACTGGCAACCCGTTTTGGCAGAATTCAGCAAGGTGTTTAAAAACACTATCTTCTATACGGGACAGGTCTGGCCCGAATTTGATCCACAAGCACCTGGCGCGAATTTGATCCAAGTCGTTGGAGAGATGAAGTCTATAGAGACGACTCAGACAGTGACAGGTTATAACCGTCGTTTTATGTATCTATCTCCTGGCATTGTTAGTCATTTACTCCGGTTTAAGCCTAATGTAATTTTTGCCCAAGCCTTCTCCTTGTGGACTCTATTAGCACTGCTTTTGAAACCTTTGGGTCGATGGCAATTTATTATCATCTACGATGGCAGCTCACCCAATTCAGACTTTCAAGATTCAAAGCTTCGCTCCTTATTGAGACGGTTGATGACTCGGTTTGCCGATGCCTTTGTCGCTAACAGCTATGGAGCAAAAGCTTATCTGATAGAAGCTCTTGGGGCAAAAGAGGATAGAGTCTTTACCAAAACCTATCTGGTTCCTGATGCAAGAACATTGTTACAAAATCTGGAGCAAACTCAGCTAGCTAATTTACAGTTCAAACGCCCAATATTTTTGTATGTGGGACGAATTACCTCTAGAAAAGGACTTAAGCCACTCTTAGAAGCTTGCTCTGTTCTTAAAACTGAGGGATATCGTGATTATACGTTGCTCATAATTGGTAAAGGAGAGCAACGTGAGGAACTTGAAACTTTTGTCAAGGACAAAGGTTTAGAGAACACCGTAACCTGGATAGGCTGGGTTGAGTATGGATATCTGGGAGCTTATTTTCAGCAAACCGATGTGTTTGTGTTTCCGACCTTTGAGGATCTCTGGGGTATGGTAGCACTTGAAGCAATGGTTTTTGGCAAACCTGTACTATGCTCTAAATGGGCAGGTGCAGCGGAAATGGTGGTTGAAGGAGAAAATGGCTACATTTTCGATCCATACCATCCTCAAGAACTAGCAGTTCTCATGCGCCGTTTCCTCGATCATCCTGACTTGATTACGTCAATGGGTGAGCGTTCTCAACAACTCATCGCTCAAACAACTCCTCAGACTGCCGCCCAGTCTTTCGTGGAAGTGATATAGCCATTTTCAAATGTATGAGGTACAACCAATGCTTGCCCAGTAAGGGTTTCATCCCTAAAAATGTACCTCACGCAAACGAAAACCGCTATAGACTATATTATGGCTAATTGCCAGAGTACTCAGTAGATAGGTCAAATCAATTCTCCATGGCGGAAGTTCAAAATCATTTATGAAAGAACTCCTTTTAAATCCATTAATTCTTTGTCTGCTATTTTTTGCCGCCATAGTTTATTTGGCTATAGGGTTTCAGTTAATCAATGGCAATAGTAAATGGACTAAAAGTTTTGAAATGATATGTATTGTCACATTGATGCTTAGTATAGCTGGTATTGGTAAATTTGGGTTGGCTAAATTTCATCCACAAACTTTTTATTTGCGTGATACAACGCTTCCGTCTCTGGCTATGAAGCTGGGGATTTTTGGAAGTTGTTTTTTATTCCTCTATTCTCGAATAAAAGCTAATTCTAAAAAGTTATTCAGTGTTTTTTTTTATTAATAAAAAAAAATCCCTCATTTTGTGGTTATCTTTTTGTCGTAATTGTTGCTTCTTTGCTCTCTGAAACACCAGTTTACAGTCTAAAAGGCAGTATTGTTTTTTTAATGACAACCACTTTGTTTATTTATGTCGGTCAACAGTACAGCATGAGAGAAATATTTAATCTTTTATTCTGGCAGTACAATTTCATACTCTTGTTCAGTGTATTTTTTGGATCTGAGTCTCTTCTGCATAAAAATTATTTGGGACCTGCGATGGGTCTAAGCGCAATTTTACTCTATCTACAGTCTGTTCGTATACCGAAATACAAATGGTTCTTTCTTGGTCTAACTGCTGTAGCCGTTTTTTATGTACAACAAGCGAACAGTGGTATGGGTAAGGCTTTATTCGTTATTTTAATTGCACTCTTGGGATTTCTCCGTTTTATAAAGCGTTTACCACCACGATTAGCCTTTGCCGCAATGGGGATGTTTTTAGCAATCGGTATTTCACTAGTAATTTTGATAACAGAGAACGCCGAGTACATTATAGTAGAGAAGCTGGATAAGGACATGACTTTAACGGGTCGCACGCTTTTTTGGCCTCTAATCGTGGACGCCATCAACAGACAGCCTGTATTGGGTTATGGGTATGGCGGTTTTTGGCAACCTTGGCGAGGAGCTGAAAATCCAGCACTTCCAATCGTAAGTCCTAGCGGATATGTACCGCCACATTCTCATAATGGTTTTTTGGACATGGGTATAACGGTAGGATGGCTGGGATTAGCGTTATTCATTGTTTCGTTATTAATGAGTATTTATTATGGAGTACTGTATCTAACTCGAAGTAACGAACCTGAGGCAGTAGTACCCTTGGTAATTTTTACATGGCTAGTGATATCAAACTATACAGAAACTGGTCTTGCAAGTATTTCAAGTAGTTGGATTTTTTATGTTTTAATGACAACTAGATTAACTTTAGACACTACAGAAAATAAATTTGGTGACAGGTTTGCTTAAAAATTATCTATGACCAGTAAAGTTTTATTCTGGATGTTATTTTCCTGATGTTAGACAAAATCCTTGCGGCAGGTCAAAGGCTGAGTCCTGGATTACGCCAAATTCTCAGCAACCTAAGTTGGTTATTTGCTGATAAAGTCCTAGAGCTGGCTTTGAGTCTAGTAGTCGGAGTTTGGGTGACTCGCTATCTAGGTCCAACGCAGTTTGGTATTCTTACCTATGCAATTACCTTTGTGGCAATGTTTAGGTTATTGAGCTTGGGTGGGTTGGGAAGCTTGGTCGTGCGTGACCTGGCTCGTGATCCAGCTTGTAAAGAGGAAAGTCTAGGTACACTTTTTGTACTTCAACTCATTGGTGGCGTTATTACCCTGTTGGTTGCAGTAAGCGCAATTTTTGCACTACAACCCGATGAAACCTTAACCCACTGGTTAGTGGGAATTATAGCAGCCGAAACCCTTTTTAATGGATTTACGACGATTGAACTCTGGTTCAAGTCGCAAATCCAATCAAAATATACCGTTTTTGCGAAAAAGTCTGCCTATGTGTTAATGTGTACTGTTAGGATAGCTCTTATCCTGTTCAAGGCTCCGCTAATTATGTTTGCGTGGGCTAGGTTGGCAGAAATGGCTTTGGCAGCGCTAGGGTTAGTGGTTGTTTATCAAATCCAAAGGAATCAGATTCAGGAATGGCGAGTTAGGTGGCGGCGAGCAGTAGAATTACTTCAGGAGGGTTGGCCGCTTGTTTTATCAATAGTGGCTGTTTACATATATGCCGATATTGACCAGCTCATGCTCGGTTCGATGTTACCGGACAAATCTGAATTGGGATTTTACGCAGCGGCTGTTAAAGTTTCTAGGCTGCTTGATTTTTTTCCAATGGTATTAGCTTCATCAATTTTACCAAAACTAACCCAACTTAAAGAAAAAAGTTCTGAGGATTATCTACAGAAACTTCAAATATATTTTGATATATCTACATTATTTTGGTTAGGGAGTGCTATTCCTGTTTCTATTTTATCCCCGTATATAGTTCATAGTATTTATGGATCTGAGTTTTCTGCAACTAGTTCCATCTTGTCCCTCTATGTATGGTCTCAATTTAATAGTTGTTTTGGGTTAGCAAGAAATACCATTATTACGATAGAAGGAAAAGTACATTTGAAGCTAATATTCACCTTTGTTGGTGCCATTATTAACATTTTTTTAAATTATTTACTTATCCCTGAGTATGGTGCGATGGGAGCAACAGTTGCCACTATAATCACTTATTTTATTGCAATTGTATTAATTGATTTTTTGATTAAAGACTTGAGATTTGTTGGTGTTTTAATAGTGCGTTCTCTTAATTTATATCAGGCTATTATAAGAATTAAAAAATTGATTCAATGAGCTAAGATTAAAACCCAAATTTTTATTTATGAGTAATTTAGGAAAAATCAAAAATATTGCGATTTCATAGTCGATAATGACAAATCTAATATCATTCCGCCCTAGCGTTATTGGTAATAATACAGCATTTGAAGCCCAAGTGTTGATTTATAAGTATCTCCAGGAACACTACGGCTATACTTTCACAATGATCAAGTCAGAGGAAGATAAGTATGACGATCAAGCTTTCCAGATTATTTCCATCCCTAAGCAGGCTTGGAAAGCAGCCTTAGGTAAACTAGGAGTTCCTAAGTTAGGGTGGACTAACAGATATCTTGATCCAATTTTTGCCCAGGCTCATGGTATTTTGACTGTAGATCCAACTATCTATCTGCAAGGTCTGCTGGCTGTTAGAACCGCACATCGGGCAAAGAGACCTATTTGGTTTGACGCTTCCCTCACTCTTGTGGGAAATACTCAAAACCTCAGTTGGCAGTTAAAACGGCGTTTTTTACTCAGAAAAGCGCTTCATCAAACCACAGGAATCATTGTAACTGTTCCAAAGTGCATAGAGCGCTTCCAAAGTTTAGGGCTGTTTAATGAGGTTATTGCCTCCAAGTTTACGATTATGGGGCATCCAGTAGATACTCAAAAGTTTACACCTCAACCCACCAAACAGTCTGAGCAAGATGGTATACTGCGAGTGTTAGTCGTATCCAGAATGGTTCCCGAAAAGGGACTATTGTACATATTAGAAGCGATGACTCCTTTATTGCGATCGCGCTGCGACCTACAATTGCAGTTCTTGGGTTCAGGTTCGATGAAGTCTTTACTAAAATCTGAAGTGGCAGAACGAGATTTGAAGGAAAAGGTCGTTTTTCTAAATCCCGTTTCCCATCGAGAAGTTCCGAATGTTTTAGGGAGTGCAGATATATTTGTCAATCATGCAATTAGCCTTGGGTGTTGGGAAGAGTATTTTGGTGTTGCGAATCTTGAAGCAATGTCCTGTGGTCTTCCCTGTGTTTTAACTAACTGTGGTGGTATTTCTTATGCCATTCGCGAAAAAGACGTAGCTGTATTTGTCGAAGAACGCAACATCATCCAGTTACAGAAGGCGATTAACCACCTCCTTGATTCTAAGAAGGAGCGATGCGAACTGGGAAAAAGAGCGCGTACTTATGTAGAATGTGGCTATGCTTTGCCTAGGATTGTAGAAAAATATCATCACATGATAACAAAACATATATCAAACAATCAATTGATTAGAAACTATCGTAGCCCTTAGAGGGAAGTTTAATTTCTGGAAATATTTAAAATTATTTAGCAAGCTTGTTAAATAACCTTAATTTTTGTGGTTCTTCCGGACTTACTATGCCAAACGGTTAGTCAAAATGACTCCAAAGCCAGTTATACCGGGATTTTATGCCTCAACATCCTAAGTTAACTCGAACTAATACCCAAAATTATTGCTACGCAATAATTTTGGGTATCGTCTGAGGCAATTTAGCATAACAGGTACGGAAGAGCCATTTTTGTTAAAAGTGAAGATACGATGACACAGCCAAATTTCTTTATTTTCTCTAATCCTAGAAGTGGTTCAACTTTGCTATGTGCTTTACTGTCGAATCATTCTGAAGTATTTTGTGCTAATGATATCTCGATATTTATTGCATATGCTAACCTCAGAGGTATAAAAACTTATTACAGTTGGAAGCATACATTATTTTATAAAATGGTAGGCTTACCCTATAAAAAGTTACCATCTAGAAAATACATGATAAATGTAGAAGAAATCGAAAAATATTGGTTACATTTAGTAAAAGAACATAACGTTGATTGGGCACAATGGCGAAAGTTGTATGTAGAGGGGGTTGATATTTCAAAAATAATAAACGAAGCTCGCGTATCCAATTTTACATTAGTTGATATGTTTAGTAGAATTTACTTTCAAATTACTCCCAGTGAACAAAGACATAAAAAATATTTTGGTGAAAAAACACCAAGTAATTTTTATATAGCCCCCTGGCTTCGCCATTTATACCCAGAAGCAAAGTTTATCACGCTAGTTCGTAATCCCATAACTAACGTAGCTGCTCTGTACAAACGTGTTAATAATTTTGAAAAATCAATAAATATGTATTTATCCTTTTACGATAGCCGTTTAAGTTTATTGAATGAAGGATCAAAAAATATAGTTGTTAAATACGAAGATGTTGTCAATAAACCAACAGAAACTCTGACTAAAATATATAATTATTTAGGTGCTGAATCAAAATCAGTCTCAACAGAATTCGACTATTATATCAGGCAAGATTATGTAGGAAATAATATTGATCATAAGCGAGACTTGAAGTTAAAAGAAATGCTCGATGCAAAGCAAAAAAACATCATCATGAAAAAGTGTCACTTTGTTTTCGATAGGTTCTATTCTCATGAGTTGGAGTAAGGAGAGTAATACTGATTCTCATTTTGATTAATGTACGCGAAAGTCTGTGGTAGGTTTATTGTATATTGTGAAATCAGCTCTAATTCTAGGAGTAACAGGATTTATAGGAAGGTACATTTCTCGCCACTTTTTTGAAGCTGGCTGGCTTGTTGTAGGGGTAGGAACCCGTCCACCAGAGAATGCACCCAGCCAATATTTGATTACCTATCAACAGATGGTTTTACCCTCTACTGAATTGGTTGAACTAATTAAAGACATTCAACCACAAGTCTGTATTCATTGTGTAGGACGAGCTTCTGTGGGTCTTTCAGTTACTGAACCGGCAGAAGACTTTCAGGCTAGTGTTACAATTACTTTTCATCTATTAAATACTCTGCGTCTGTATGCACCTCAATGTCGCTTGATTTATCTTTCTAGTGCCGCCGTTTACGGAAACCCAGAGATTTTACCTATCAAGGAAAACCACAAGCTTAATCCCATTTCTCCTTACGGCTTCCATAAATTAATGTGCGAACAGCTTTGTATCGAGTTTTTTAAAATTTATGGTTTGCCGACTGCTGTAGTACGAATTTTTTCAGCTTATGGTCCTGGGTTAAGGCGGCAAGTTCTCTGGGATATTTGCCAGAAAGCTCTAACTCAAACTGTGTTAAAGCTACAAGGAACAGGCAATGAGAGTCGTGATTTTATTCATGTTAGAGATGTTGCCAAAGCCATCTATACTTTAGCTGAGAAAGCTCCTTGTAAGGCTGATGTGTATAATCTTGCCAGTAGCGTTGAAACAACAATTCGAGAATTGGCAGAGTTGATACTAGTTCAATTGGAGTGTAAAGTTTCTCTTGAGTTTGACGGTAAAGTTCCCCTTGGAAATCCTAGTAATTGGCGAGCTGATATGACTAGCTTTACTCAATTCGGGGTAACATTTCCTGAAGTCAGCCTAGAAAGGGGAGTCAACGTTTATGTTCAATGGTGTCGGGCGGAAATCATAGGATGGTAAAAAAGCTACATATTTGTCTAAACATGATAGCTGACTCTGATTGGCTTGGCGGTGTTATTTACGTTCAAAACTTAGCTTGTGCCATTGCCCATCTCCCAGCATTAGAAAGATCTAATATCACTTTAAGTCTAACCGTTCGTGCTTCTCACTCAAATCTAGTTGATCATACTGTGCGTCCTTACGTTGATCAAGTTAAGGTCAGGCATTTTTGGGATCTTGCTTACCTCAAAATATATCACCTACTGAGTGAATATTTGACTTTTATTCCTCTTAATATCTTGAATCCTCAGAAGGTTGATTTTTTGTACCCCAATTTAGATGGTAGACGATATCCCTACTGTTGGGGAGGATGGATTCCCGATTTTCAGCACTATCACTTGCCCCACCTTTTTACCAAAGAAGAAATTGCTTACCGTAATCAACAGCATCAAAAAATTGCTGATGCAGCTCCTGTGGTTATACTTAGTAGTCAGATGGCACAGCAAGACTTTAATAATTTTTATCCCGAAGCAGCATCTCGAAGCAGAGTTATGCATTTTGTGAGTTCCCCAGAACTAGAATGGTTCCAATTAGATCCCAAAGGGGTTCAACATAAATATAAACTGCCAGATTTTTTCTTCTTGGTTAGCAATCAATTTTGGCAACACAAAGATCATGCTGTCGTGATTGAAGCTCTGGGATTATTGAAACAAACAGGAATTAAGCCAACTGTTGTTTGCACGGGAAATACAACAGACAATCGCAATACAAAGTATTACAACCAGCTTATTATCAGAATCAAAGAACTGGAACTCGGTGATCAAGTTAAAATCTTAGGATTAATTCCTCGCCTTGATCAGATTCAGCTAATGAGGAGATGTCTAGCTGTCATCCAACCATCTTTATTTGAAGGCTGGAGTACTGTAGTGGAAGATGCACGTACACTCGGTAAACCCATGTTAATTTCAGATTTTCCAGTTCACCTAGAACAAGCTCCTCTTGATTCTTTGTTTTTTGAGATGCATAATTATGAGCAACTAGCAAGACTTATCTCTCAAGCTTTTTTGACGTTAAATCCAGGACCAGATATAGAAAATGAAATTTTAGCTAGACAAGATAATGTAGAGAGAGTGATAAAGTATGGCAGGCGGTTTTTGGAAATAGTTAACGGCGTAGTAAATGGTTCTTAATTTAAATTGAGATAGACAGTTACTTATTAACTTTATAGACCTTACCGCAAGTTAATTAAATTTCAAGAAAATTTATTTTGAAATATTTTTTAAGGAAACGAAAAATGATACTTTACAAATTAAAAAATAAAATAAAAAATCGAACTGATAGTAATAAGTTGCGACGTAAAGTTATTGATGCTTTTTCAAACTTAAATAAGCCTCGTTCAGTTATTTTTTATACAACGCACAAATGTGCGTCAATTTTTGTAAAAAGATTGTTTGATCTCATTTGGAAAAATTCAAAATATGAATTTGTAGATTATGGAGGGACAATTTTTGGAGCAGGAGATAAGTTGAATGTAGGAAGTCCTTACGAAGTTTTTTTAGAGCAAGCTTACAGTGAACTCTACTCTTTGCACGGTAAAGTATACGGACCTCAAAGGCGATATTTAGACTTTCCAGGTCGGAATAATTTTAATCACATTTTTTTCTTAAGAGATCCGAGGGATGTTCTAGTATCCTCTTATTTTTCGAGCTTCACTCATGCGGAACCATTCAATAGTATTGAACGCGATGTATTTACTCTACACAGGAAAAATGTAAAAGAAAAAGGAATAGACACCTACGTCTTAGACGAAGCTGAAGAGTGGATATTACCTTTATACAAGCAGTATAAAGAGCTGAGAGAAACCTCAAAAAGCTATATATATCTGAAATATGATCTATTTTCAGAAAATACACCAGAATTTATTAAAAAAATATCTGAATTTTTAGATTTACATCCTTCAAGTAAGTCTATTGACTTACTAACTAGAGAAGCAAGCCCAGTTCAGAATGTTGAAGTTTTGAAACACAAGCGTTCAGGCAAGAGTGGTCAATACCTAGAAAAACTTCACCCAAATACAGTTAAAAAACTTAATCATATTCTTTCTGAAGCTTTATCGGAGTGGGAATTTATATGAACTATCGCTCTTGTGTTACTCTGGGAAAAACGCTTACGTAATTAAAGATTATGGATATAATATCATCTTATCGATGGCTCTTCCGAACTTACTATGCCAAACGCTTAGTCAAAATGACTGCAAAGCCAGCTATACCGGGATTTTATGCCTCAACATCCTAAGTTAGGGACTTGCGTAAAAATAGAGTACCAGTCAAAAAAGCTGTATTAGCAATCCAGTGAAACTTAGCTGGTACATTATTAACTCGTCAGTCCCTTAACTCGAACCAATACAAGAGTTCCTATTTTCTGCTGCCTAGAGTGACAGAAGAGCGATATCTCATGCGCCGTTTCCTCGATCATCCTGACTGGATTACCTCAATGGGTGAGCGATCGCAACAACTGATTGCTCAAACAACTCCTCAGACGGCATCCCAGTCTTTCGCCGAAGTAATATCCAGTGTTACAACGAGGTAGGCAGTAATACACCCATCAGTGTTCAGCTAGGTTTTCAACCCAAACTGACCTCAACAATCAAATCATTATAATCCAGATCACCCCCATCCAATTTATCCTCAAAAGCAAAGGTATTATCCCCCAGTAGACGAACGTGATCTTTCCCATCTGGGTTAGCCCCCAAGTAAACAAAATATGCCTGCACTCCTTGCCCATACTGATTATTCGGATTCTCTGCCAAAAATTCCTCGGCTGTCCCATCCGCAATCAAAAATGGAGCGATTATCTTGCCAGCAGGCAACCCAGCTTCTAAGTCCAACCTTTGACTGATGGCAGCTTCGGCATAACCTGGAGCACCTGGGTTGAGATTACCAATACGACCTGTAACGTTATCGACGATATAAAACCCGAACGTATTATCATAAATCGCCTTACTATTAACCACAAACTCAGCGGGTACCAAACCGGTGAGATTATCCCGTAGCTCCATCACTTCCCCTGCCTGCCCCCCTTGGATCTGGGTTCCTGGCACTTGATTGTCGTTGGTGACTTGTACAGATAGTACAAGGTCGTTAAAATCAGCACTATTCTCACCAACAGTATCTTCCCAGGCGAGGTTAAATGTATTGTTGCTCAGTTCTGAGACTTGTAAATGATCGAAACCATCACCATTAGCTGAGGGTGGGGCAAAAAAGACAGGGGCAGGAGTGCGTCCGGCTGCCAAGTCAGAGAGAACAGCATCAGTCGTGCTATTTTGCACGAGGTAAAATCCGATTTTTTGACCCACCTCTAGGCTTAATTGACGAGTGAAGCTGAGATTGGGAAATTCATCGCTAGGAAGGGCAGAAAAGATAACCTGAGACTGACTCATGGCTGCTTCTAGATAACCCTCTTCACTAGGGGCAATTCCGTTGACACTGCCAGAGTTATTATCAACGATAAAAAAACCGACCTCATTAACGATGTCGGTCTTACTTTCAATTAAGTTAAATTGGAGTTGAACGAAGCCCGGATTTCCCTCAACCAGGAACACATCCTCTTCACTCTTACTTAGAATCGGAAGTGTAGTGCTGATAGAGTTATCAGTATCCGTATTAGAACGATTGTTGTCAGACAATCCCTTAACACCACCCAACAGAGCAATCGGTTTAGCCCCTCCTGTAACTAACGGATTGCCCGATAATGGAGGAGTTTGTACAGCACTACCATTGTCTTCAAAAGATCCCACCAGTTTGGGATCAATAAGTTTAGCACCTGCTGTAATTTTAGTGTCATTGGGATTGGGTTCAAAGGATTGGAAATTCCCTCCCCCATCACTGAATATCTTACCTGTGTGATGAAAAATATTCCAATTATTCCCCCCGTTGTTGGCGAAATTATCGGCAACCAAGGTATTTTTGAGCGTAGTACTTGATCCACCTCCCCAAAATCCTCCCCCCTGAAACCCAGCATAATTTTCGGCGATGGTGGTATTGCTAATTTTCGTAGGATTAGAGCCATTAGCTAAGAGGATCGCGCCACCCAAACCGCTCTTGCCATCTGTTGACTCAGCTTTGTTGCCGTAGAAAGTACTATTATCAATCGTAACGGGTGACGTTTCTCCTACCCACAAGCCACCACCTTGAACCAGTGCTTGATTGTAGGCAAAGGTAGTGTTGCGAACAATCAACTCACTATTGCCGTGCCGCAGTCCACCCCCAAGAGCGTCTCCTTTAACATCTTTAACAACCTGATTATTGATGATCGTGCTATTTTCAATCATCACTTTGTCACCAGCATAAGCAAACAGGAATAGTGCTCCCCCTTGTCCTGCTCCTGTATTGCCATCAAACCGACTGTCGCGAATCTCAATTTTGCCAGAGGTGCTGCTACCAGTCGTCGCCGAAGCCCCATCTGTGTAAATGGCTCCACCGTAGCCCATCGTGTGGGGTCCGATTGAACCACCGGGTGTGGAATCATTCTTGACAAAGGTAGAGTTTTCTACCTTTAAACCCCCCAAGAGCGTGTTAATTGCCCCGCCGTTAATCCCGCTATTACCCGTAAACTCGCTGTCCTCAACAGTAGTAGAGCTTTCACTTTTAACTGCGATCGCACCACCACCTCGCTCACTCTTACCCGACGTGCCATTCCCTGATGAGCTATTGCCCTCAAATTTGGAGTTAATCACCGTATTGGTACTGCGCCAACCAGCAAAAATTGCTCCTCCTCCCTCGCCATTGGCGTGGTTGTTCTTAAACTCAGTATTCTCTAGCGTTAGTTTGGTGTAACTCTCTGTCCAAAGTCCTGCCCCGGCACCGTCTTCGCCTTTTCCATTGGTTTTGCCATTGGCGATGATGAGATTTTTTAGGGTAACGTCTACAGGCACCCATGGGGGATCACCCTGGATAAAAAAAACGCGGGAGGCATTATTGCCGCTGATGGTTAAACCCGACGCTTGTTTACCATCAATAATTAGGTTTTTATCAATTCCGAGTTGACCACTCGTGAGTTGAATAGTCTTATTAGCTAGGCTAGAGTCAAATTTAATCCTATCTCCTGCCTGAGCTATAGCAATTGCGGCTCTTAGGGAACCTGTCCCACTATCTGCTTTGGTTGTAACGGTATGTGTAGCCATGTTAGATAGATGCACTCCTAATGTTAGGGTTTTTTATTGATCGAATCCTGATTAAGTATTTATGCTTACTTGAATTATCAAGCTGATCAACCTTAGGTGAGAGATGCTCGCTAATAACGTTTCAATCTATTGAGAATGCTTGACAGAGTTATTCAATCTGAAGTACATTTCAGTCCAAACAGGAATTTTATCTGAAAGAAGCATAGGCTATAAGCTTGCCCACACCAGATATCAGTAGAGATTTGAGTAAAATCCCTTAAATCTCAAACTTTTACCTTGGTAACAAGTTCATTTTTTAGGGCTTGTCCGTCATGCTGCTTTTGGAAATCTTCCTAAACCAGAGCTATCGAAGGGTGATCGCAAGGAATTGAACGCGACTATGAATTCACAAAATCTAACCTCATCTCCCAGCAAGACAAATATCATAGGGTTTGCTGTTAATCGGACGACCTATCAAGACTCTACAGACTGGATTGTACAAAGGGCTAAAGGTCGTCAATCTTGTACAGTGGCAGCAGCAGATGTCCATAGTCTTATGTGTGGTTATTTGGCTCCCAAAGAACATGGCTACCGCTTGAATCACTTTACCTTCGTTGTGCCGGATGGACAGCCCGTCCGCTGGGCGCTTAATCTTCTGCGTAAACCAGGGGAAACGTTTCTTCCTGACCGGGTACGAGGTCCAGAGCTTATGCTGCGTTTGTGTGAACGAGCGGCGGCAGAAGGAATAAGTATTTGTCTCTACGGTTCTACTCAATCCGTCCTAAAAAAACTCCAAGGTAATCTTACCAAAAAATTCCCCAACTTGACCATTGCCGACGCAATTTCTCCACCGTTCAAGGCTTTAAGCCCTGAAGAAGATGCTGAATATATCCAAAAAATTCGCCAATCGGGAGCAGGTATTGTTTTTGTAGCCTTAGGGTGTCCCCGACAAGAAGAATGGGCATTCACTCATTACCAGCAATTAGATTGTCCAATCGTGTGTGTGGGGGCTGCCTTTGATATGCACGCTGGCAATGTGCGAGAAGCTCCAATGTTCATGCAACACTTGGGTCTAGAATGGCTCTATCGTTTATTTCAGGAGCCGATGCGCCTTTGGAAGCGCTACCTAGTCATGGATCCTCTCTATCTAATGCTGTTAGCTCTACAGCTAATGAAATTACTCCCGAAGAAAACCTCAGATGACCTGATGGACTGCCAAAATGCCTAATGATCGTTGCAACTTTGCAATCCTCCCACCTTCAGGTCGAGGAGTGTCAATTATCAACTCCTTCTGAACTCCTGAACTCCTGTATTCTTCTGGTTCAATTCCAGCCCGTGTCTTTTGCCGTTACCAAGATCTAAACTAGAGTGCAAGCCCTCGACTCTACTGTATTAGATAGAAATGTCAGGCAAAACCGTAACGTTAAAAAAATTCTTCCAACCTATTGACCGTCTGGCTTTGGGCGTCATGCTGGTGTTGAGTCTGCTGATTGTGATTGTACTCCTGAGTGGTGCTCAAGCAGCTCCCCGCGTGCGAGACTTCAGTTGGCAGCACAAAAACGTGGGTGCGGATGATTCCGCCTTTATTCTGACGTTCAGTCGCCCCATGAACCACACCAGTGTAGAAAAAAATCTTAAACTTGTTCCAGTTCTTCCAGAGGGCGAGGCAACTAGTTCAGATCCAGCAGAAATTGAAGGAAAAATTAGTTGGGCAGGGCGTAAGATGGCTTATACCTTGCTCTCTCCCCTTCCCTACGGCAATGAGTATAAACTCCAGCTAGAAGGGGCAAAAGATCAGTTACCAAGCGTTAAAGATGCAGGGGTGCCGATAGAACCCTATAGCGCCTCTTTCCGAAGTCGCGATCGCGCTTTTGCCTATATTGGAGTTGAAGGAGAAGACCAAGGACGGTTAATCCTCTACAACCTAACCCAGCAGCAAAAAACTGTCCTGACTCCTGCCGATTTGGTAGTGATGGACTTCAAATCTTACCCCGATGGCGACCGGATCTTATTTTCTGCCAATGACCGCCAAAGTCAAGAGCAAGGATTGCTTACTGACCAGCTTTACACTGTAACTACAGGATTCTCCTTTGAAGTACCCGGAAAAGGTTCGGCAGATTCAAAACCCGCAGGTCAAATAGAGTTGGTTTTGGATAATCAAGATTATCAAAATCTGCAATTTGATTTATCTACCGATGGGGAGACAATTGTCGTTCAGCGAGTCAACCGCAGCAATCCGGCTGAATTCGGTTTGTGGATTATCCAGCCGAAGGCTGAACCGAAACCGTTAGAAAACCAACCTGGAGGCGAATTTTTAATTGCGCCTGATAGTGCGTCTCTGGCAGTCGCTCAAGGACAGGGAGTGGCGCTTCTTCCCTTAAAACCGGGGGCAGAACCCTTAGACTTTCTGCCTAAGTTTGGTAGGGTTCTCAGTTTTGCCAGAGATGGTTCGGCAGCGACGATGGTGAAATATAATGCTGACTATACGCGATCGCTCTATTTGGTCAACAATCAAGGCATTGAGCGAGAACTGCTGCGTACCACTGGCTCAATCGTCAACTGTGAATTCACACCCACTAAAGATAAGCTCTATTGCCTATTGACCCAACTCATTAAAGCAGAAGAATACCAAGAAGAACCCTTCATCGCTGCCATTGACCTGAACGCTGAAAAAGACAGCGAGACTGACGAAGACAGTATAAAAATGTCCGTTCAACCCCTAGTTGTTTTGCCAGAACAACGGGATATTCAGATGAGTTTATCTCCCGATGGTTTAGCGTTACTCTTCGATCAAGTGGTCACCCGACCTCCTGCCGCTACTGATAGTTTAATCACCGAAGAAGGTCAAGCGATCGCAACCGGTCGCCTTTGGTTTTTGCCTATCATTGATATTACAACATCAGATACCCCCGAGCAGTTGCAACCTGAACAGTTGTTACCCGGTTTCCATCCCCGTTGGTTGCCCTAGTGCAGCAGGGAAGCTGGAG
>NZ_JADEWY010000287.1 GCF_015207375.1 Coleofasciculus sp. LEGE 07092
CCCCACAACTGCCAACTTATGACGGTATTTTTTAGGGGCTTTGGCAATAATCTCCGGTTTCATCACACCAAATCGGTCAATCCAACCATGCCAACGGGCATCCCATTCCGCATAGACAACTGTACGATATCCCAAGCGCTTGCCAATCACGACCGGAAAAAATTGGTCGCCGCCTAAAAATACCACCACACCCTTATCCCGCCAATCCCAATTTTCGGCAGTTTTCCCCCACAGCAGAAAGGGAAAGAAATGCTCTGCCCCCTGCACTCGGTCTACTTCGGGGTAAGATTGAGCAATCTGAACTTCTGTTCCCGTAGCGTTGGGACAGGGAGACAGGATAACGGCGATGCGGACAATAGAGGAATCATCTCCTAGATGTTGCCGTAATGCTTTAACCACAGGACGCACCCAGGTGGTTACTTCACCGGGGCCATTGGAGAGGATTAAAATGTCAGCGGCTGGCATTGTTTACAGCATATTTCAGGTTGATGAAGTACAGTATATCCAAGCAAGCTCCCCGACTTCTTTAAGAAGTAGGAGATCTGGAGTACCTCGCTCACGGCATCAGTCCTATCTTGCCGCTAACGCTGCCATAACGCATTCCCATCAAGGAATGTCAGATTGTTCGCAAGCTCCAATACTTACCCAGCTACTCGAACCATCCGCCCAATGCTCTTTTTTCCAAATCGGAGCATTATGCTTTAATGTATCAATCGCATACTTGCAAGCGGCAAATGCTTCTGAGCGATGAGGACAGCCAACCGCCACTAACACGCTGATTTCGCCAATGTTCAGACGTCCGGTACGATGGTGAATTACCACCCGATTAACATCCAACCATGTCTGCCGGATATCCTTAGCAATAGAGGCAAATACCTGTATTGCCATCGGTTCATAAGCTTGATACTCCAGTGCCACAACGGGTTTACCCTCTGTTTGATTCCGCACTGTGCCACTCATAACGACGACTGCACCATTAGCGGCATCGTCAGCAAGGGCATAAACTTCTTCTAGAGATAGCGGTGCAAAAGAAATTAAAAAACTATCGTTAGTATGCGATTTCGGTAGAGAGGCAACAGACATGGTTAACGTTTAGTGTCTCTCTAGTTATTTTACGAGAATTCAAAATCCTTTAGTTGGGAGCGTCTGGGAAGTCTTCTTCTAAGTTTCCCAAACTCACAACCTCATCCGCCTCAGTCGCTAATTCCAACAACTTAGCCGCTGCAAACAACTGCGATGCTTCTGGATTGCCAATTACCTGCATCGCCATAGCACGGGTTCTAAGACGATGAGCAAGGATATTGAGCGCCATCTTCCAGTGCTCGTCTCCAAGCTGGAGGATTTGATCAATTAGGGCTTCAACTTGGTTATGGGTCATTGGCTGATAGAGTAACAAACACCTTTAAGAGTATTCCAAGAAAAAGATGATCCAAAACCAGGGATACTGAGAGAGTAATTAGTGTGCAATCTGCTGTATGTCTTCAGAATCGTTAATCAAACTAAGTGATAGTCTTCGGTCGTTGTACATCAAG
>NZ_JADEWY010000071.1 GCF_015207375.1 Coleofasciculus sp. LEGE 07092
TTACACAACAAGCAATGGCCCAAATCGAAGAGCAGATTTACCGCTTACCAACTTTGAAAAAATGGTTCGTTGAAATCTTTTGTCGAAGTGACTAAAGTTTTGGATCATTTTTTAGTTGGAATACTCTTAGTCACGACAGATTTAGTATTCTAGAACCAAAAGAATATTTTGAGCTTAGAGATAAGGGAATAAAGTCTGTTATTGAAGGATTAAAAGTTGTAGCTACCATATTTGGAGGAATAGCAATCCTCGGCAACCTTTTTTACGCAGCGAAGCGAGCAAAAGCCCTTGATGCAAGTGCGATCGCAGCTAATGCAACTGCTAAAGCTGCCTTAGAGAATGCAAAGGCTGCTCTCAAAAATGCAGAAGCAGCACAAGACAAACAAATTACAGAACGCTTTACTAAGGCTATTGAATTGATTTCCAGTAAAGAAGTTACAACTCGTATAGGGGGAATATATGCTCTAGAACGAATTGCTAATAATTCCAAAGATGACCACTGGACAATCATGGAAGTTCTCACTGCTTTTGTCCGAGAGAATCGTTCTTTGAAGGAAGAGGGAGAGCGGGAGCAATTACCAACAATTCCCACAGATATTCAAGCAGCTCTCACCGTTATCCGACGCCGCCATTGGCAGAACGAGGAAGAAAATCAGAGGATTGATTTACATAATACGGACATCCGAGGGGCAGATCTCAGTGGAGCCAATCTCAAGAAAGCAAATCTTAATGGAGCCAATCTCAAAAAAGCAAACCTTAATGCAGCAATTCTGGAAGGTGCGATCCTTGTTAAAGCTAACCTGGAGGAAGCAGACCTTATGGGAGCCAACTTAAAGAAGGCAAACCTCAATACAGCAATCCTCGACAGTGCGTTCCTTACTCAAGCCAATTTGGAGGGAGCAGAGCTTCCGGGAGCCAACTTAAAGAAGGCATGGCTGAAAGAAGCTATCCTCAAAGGAACCGAACTCTCTTGTACTGACCTAACGGAAGCACAACTCATTAAAGCTGACTTGGAAGGTGCAATGCTCATGGATGCTACGTTAGAGAACACAATACTCACCAACGCTAACCTACGATGGGCAGACCTGAGTGGAGCCAATCTGCGAAAGGCAAACTTCCGTCAAGCTAACCTACAAGGGGCAAACCTGAGTGAAGCCAAGCTGCAAGGGGCACGTCTCAAAAAAGCCAGAAACCTTAAATCTGATCAGATTCAAGGGGCGAACGGAGATAATAATACTTCCCTGCCGGAGAATCTAAAGGCACCGGAACACTGGACGGAATCTAAGTGATACACAGCAGTGATGGCAGGTGGCTTGGTAGAGTAAGCATCCTCCACTGGAACTCGAATATTGTCGGCAAGACATCTTAGATAGGTTGAATTTGCGATCGCATCTCCCCTCATAAGCAACGAAAAGAGCGATCGCTCTTTGCCTAACGCTCTGCTGAAGGGGAATACTTACAGTTGTTATAGTTATTTCAAAGCTTCACAGAGGTCATAATGCAGATTACGCTCGATCTCCCCGAAGAATTCGTATCGCGATTGAGTTTGCTAGAAGACAAACTACCGCAAATCTTGGAATTGGGATTGCGGGAGTTGAACGCCAGTTCTCAAATGGGATTTACAGGTGTAGCCGAAGTATTGGAATTTTTAGCAACACTCCCCACACCCGAAGAAATTATTGCCCTGCGTCCCTCCGAAGCTTTGCAAACTCAGATTAGTAGTCTCCTAGAAAAGAACCGCACCCAAGGTTTAACACCTGCCGAGTCACAGATTTGGGAGCAATATCAATACCTTGAACACTTAATCCGGATGGCGAAGGCGAAAGCATACCTAAAACTCAAGGAATTGAGCCAGGAATGAGCAGCACCTATATTCCATCTGCGCTACGACGCCTGGTTTGCGATCGCGCCAAAGGATGCTGCGAATATTGCCTGATTTCTGAAGTAACTGCATTCGCCCCTCACGAAATAGACCATATCATTGCTGAAAAGCACGGCGGATTAACCGAAGCTGATAACTTGGCGCTCTCATGTACGCTGTGCAACAAACATAAGGGAAGCGATATAGCATCAATCGATCCAGAGACAGGTGAAGTAGTTCCGCTCTACAATCCTCGTCGGGACAAGTGGTATGAGCATTTTCGACTCAGTGAGGCTGAGTTTATCCCTCTAACACCCAAAGGTCGCGTGACATTTCGCCTATTACAACTGAACCGCCCTGACAGAGTGGAAGAGCGTAAGCTACTCATAGAAGCTGAGATGTTCAACCTGGCTGACTAGAGCAAATATTTAGTTGTAGTTGTCTGCAATTTTAGCGTTGTCAGCCTGCACTCTCCTCCCCTCTTGGGCAACGGTGCTATATTCAGCGTATCAGCGCCTATCTGTGAAGGTGGCATTATGACTCAAGAACTAATCGACCTAAGAACTAGCATCTTAGAAGGACGCTATGCAGATGCTTTGGCGATTGTAGATGAGCTAGAGGGGATGAGTAAACAAGCAATCCTCCGTAATATCGAATCGTTTCTAGTCAGAATGCTGGTTCACTTGATTAAAAACCAAATTGAGCAGCGTTTAACTAATTCTTGGGTGGCTTCAATTTCAGATTCTCTTAGGCAAATTCAAAAATTAAATCTCAAAGAGAATAAAACGTCTTACTATATCAAGCAAGATGAATGGGAGCCTTTTTTAGAAGAGGCAATTGAGGCGGCAATTCGTCCGGCGAGTGTGGAAGTTATGGAGGGTACTTATAATTCCTTTCAACTCTCAGAATTGGTGGATAGAACACAGATAGTTATCACTGCTCGGAGGTTGCTCGATTTAACCTACGAACATTCGGCAAAGACGTTACTAGCAATCATTGATGAGAATTTAGTTCAGCTACCAGGTGGGGAAGAGTGGAAAGAGGGTAGGCGATAAAACTAGCTCTCTGGCTGCTTTGTTTGGGGTTTATGACTGACACAGCTAAAGTAGAACACAAGGTTATGGGTTTGAATGACAAGAAAACAGGCGAACAAAGTAACGGCTTGAAGGTTGAAGTATCAATATTTATTCTCCTTATTATTGGAGCTATAGTTATCATTGGATTTTGGTTAGGCGTAGGTTGGCCTGATGAGCTGCCAGACAACTTCTCTAATCTACTAACAGTAGAAGCAGTAAAAGAATATCTTGATTATAGGGAGCGGATCAGAGCTGCTCGGCTACAGTTCCTTACAACTATTGCAGCAAGTTTGGGTGCGATAGGAGTTGTCTTTAATCTTTATTACACGGGAAAGCGGGAGGAAGCTTTTAATAAAAGCGCGATCGCTGCTAATAAGAGTGCTAAAGCTGCCTTAGAAAATGCAAAGGCTGCTCTCAAAAATGCAGAGGCAGCACAAGACAAACAAATTACAGAACGCTTTACTAAGGCTATTGAATTGATTTCCAGTAAAGAAATTACAACTCGTATAGGGGGAATATATGCTCTAGAACGAATTGCCAATAATTCCAAAGATGACCACTGGGCAATTATGGAAGTTCTCACTGCTTTTGTACGAGAGCAGACTTCTTTAAAAGCTCCATTGGAAGAGAAAAAGCCAGAGGGCAAAGAGCCACCCCTAAAACTTCGGGTTGATATTCAAGCAGCTCTTACCGTTATCGGACGGCGCGATTTGAAAAAAGACCCAGACGGTCAGAGGCTTGATTTACGCAATAGCAACATCCGGGGAGCAAACCTCATTGCATTCAAGCTGCAAAGGGCATTGCTTGATGGAGCCAATCTACAAGAGGCTAACCTTACGGATGCCCACCTCGAAGAAGCAAAACTTCGTAAAGCCAACCTACAAAAAGCAGAACTTTTCAAAGCAAAAATGCACAGGGCTAACCTCATTGACGCCCATCTGGAAGAGGCAACACTCGATCTAGCTGACTTACAAGAGGCAGATCTTTGGAACGCCCAACTGCAAGGAACGCTTTTCCGATCAGCAAACTTGGCAAGGGCAAAACTCCCTGGAGCCAACCTGCAAGGGGCAAGACTCAAGGAAGCTAACCTACAAGAGGCAAGCTTTTGTGACGCCAATTTGCAAAGGTCAAACCTTACAGGAGCCGACTTGAGAAGGGCAAGACTTGATAGAGCTAACTTACAAGGAGCAGATCTCAGTGAAGCCAACATGGAAGAAACTACTGATTTTATTGGAGTAAACCTGGAAGGAGCAAACCTCTATAACGCCAAACTGCAAGGGGCAGACCTTAATGGAGCCAAAAACCTCAAGCAAGAGCAGATTGAAAAGGCATTCGGAAATAAGAACACAACTCGCCTGCCGGAGAATCTCAAAGTACCGGAACATTGGACGGAATCCGAGTGAGATACAGCAGTGAGGTCAAGATAAATATTTGCTCACCTCTTGCACTCATCAACAACTGGGTTAGAGATTTCAAAGGTTAAGGAGCGAGGGATCACTTTTGATAGGGTAGTCCTTGTTACTCTAATGACTACTGATGCTTATCTTAAAAAGGTAAAAAGTAAATTTTGAAAATCCCTTGGAACAAATGGATTTTACAATCCACAAGCCTCAACCCTACAGAATAAAGTCCCCTCACAAGATGAAGGAAAAATATAAAGATAGGGGAGATGCCCTAGAGGGGCATTTAGGGCAAATGTGAGTTCTGACATTAGCAGCCAAGAGTTATTCACACGCCAACCTACGCAATCACCAAGACTTTCCCGAATTTTATCATCGTAATTTCGGGTTCCCCCCAAACTTTTGTAGATACGCTTTTGGACAGAAAAGCCAAAGCGTCCGTTGCTGTATTTTACCCAGAGTTGATCAATAGTACGTAGGTCTTCACAAGGAAACCTGTCGATATCTCCATTTCCTAAGAAACCTTCTTTTTTTCTTCTCGCTACCTTCAGCATCTGTTTAGCTGTTTCCTCATCCGCTTCTTTCCACTTGCTAGCAGCCAGTAAATCACGTAATTTGCGATAATCTGCTCTCACAGCTGAGATGAGTTGGACTTGGAGAGGGGGTGGCGGTAATTGTTGAGTAGACTGATGGCTGACTGATGGTAGCGGCGATGGATTAACAGGCTGATGAGGTGCTGGTATCGGCTTGAGGATAGCTGGAGCAACACTATGATCTTTCAGGAGTCGCAGCCACGCCTGCACTGACTGGGGGCGATTCTCTGCTTTTACCTCCATCCCCTTGAGAATTGCCTGATTCACCCTGTTGCTGATATTCGGATTAATCTGTTGTGGTGGTTCTAAAGGCGTACCAATAGCTTGGAGTGGAGCAAGCGTTGGCACTTCTCCAGTTAACAGCGAGTACAGCGTTGCGGCTAAAGCATAAACATCAGTGTAAGCACCCCGTTTTGCTCGTTTGTCATACTGCTCAATTGGTGCAAAGCCATCGGACAGCATTTGCGTATGGGTCTGAGTTAAATTCGGGGTAAACTCACGGGCAATGCCAAAATCAATTAACACAGCCTCCGACTTACCAGAGCGCAACATTATATTTTGCGGCTTGATATCCCGGTGCAACAAGCCGTTATTATGAACAACCGCTAGCGCCTCACCAATCTGTTGAATGTAGCGTAAGGCTTCAGCTTCCTGTAAAGCTCCCTTGTTCTCAATTCGACTGGCCAAATCTTCCCCATCAATATATTCCATCACCATGCCCCACAGTTGCCCCTCTTGGATGACTTCATCAATTCGCACAATATGGGGATGAGAGCATCTGGCTAACCTTAACGCTTCGTTCAGGAAATCTTGCTGAAATTTGGCAAAGTCAGAGCGGCGTTGCACACTGTCATTCAGGGTTTTGATCACAACTTTTCGCCCATTGTTATCTCTAGCGCGATAGGTAATACCAAAGCCACCTTCACCTAGTTCTTGCTCAATCGTGTACTTACCGTCCTGCAACCTCTGTCCTGATGCCCAAGCCATAGCTCATGAATGTGAGACACTTGCCTTGATTTTGGCACAGCTTCAAAGAGACATCGGATGGCTTCACTGAGATGAGGAATTTCGCTGCCAGATGCGATTCCCTGCGGGATAGCTAACGCTTCACGCATCTCCCCTCATAAACAACGAAAAGAGCGATCGCACTAGTATCAAATCACAAAGCTATTCCAACTGTTCCAGTAGCTGACTTACAGATAACACGGGTACGGTTGCATTAGAAAAATCCTGTGTATCGCGGGTAACAATTGCCTCTAAACTTTGAGCGATCGCTGCTACGATGTGAGGTAAATTAGCCAAGAATCTGAGCAATGGCTACGCAGAGAGTCACCGTTGAATTGTCCGATCCTGTTTTTCAGCAGTTGGTTCGCATTGCTGAGGCAACCTCTCAACCGCTAGAAGTCCTTGCTGCCCAAAGCATCACGAGTAACTTACCTCCCTCTCCTGACAATGCCCCACCAGAAATGCAGGCTGAACTCATAATTATGCAGACTCTCAGCATTGACGAACTTTTGGAAATCGCCCAAGCTCAAGTAAAATCCGAACAACAAGCACGTCACACTGCTTTGCTGGAGAAAAACCAAACTAATGAAATTAGCCCAGAAGAACGGCAAGAGTTGAGTGAATTGCGATCATCTGTCGATCGCTTAATGTTACGCAAAGCTTATGCTTGGGCTGTGTTGCGATGGCGAGGACATCGGATACCGTCTTTAACTGAGTTGCCTGTATAGCAATTATAGGTTTAACACCAACAGGGCGAGCAACAGTTATTGCCTTGAGGCTCAACAATGATTATGTAGTTGAAGCACGGACACTGTAGATAGAAAGCAACTGGCATCCGCCTACTTGAAAGTTAACTGTTGCACATAGCGATTCGGATGCGGGATAGATAACGCTATGCGTGGATGTGGTTAAAAGCAGTTGGTAGATGAGATCAGTAGCCAAGCTATTCAAGCGATCGCCTGATATCGTGGACGCAGTAGGACAATTCTTGCCAGAATCGAAAAGCCCTGGCAGGCTCTTACCTCACAAACAGTGTCTAGATTGCATCGAATGAATGTTGTCAGCAACCTCTTTTCTTTCTTTATTGCCATGATCAGTAACTTTGGGACTCCCCAAAGCTTTACCCCTCCCTCTTCTTATCAACCCCTTGAGGTTATAGACGGTGCCGGATTCTACAAACAGCAACTAACTGATAGCAACACAGCCTATCTGCAAGTCATTGATCTGCAAAAAATGCAAATCGACCAACTGGTCGGAGAGGTCGATAATATGGGTCTGGAGCAGGGAAAATACTATCAAGGAGAAGCCAGATACTATAGCCCATTTTTTAAAAATAAGCTGTTTGAGGAAGTAACCAATGAGTACCAAGAGTTGTATGGTGGTGCAGTCTTTTCTATCATCAACTGTTCATTTTTTGAGCAATACCAATCCAGTACACAGTTATCCTTTCCTATTAAACTCAATAGCGAAGTTATCACGGCTGGAAATAGTCCCTATGGTCCGATCGACCAACCGAAGGATAAATTTTACAGAACGATTCGCCTGAAAGCTTTAGTGTGGGATGACAAGCAAGCCTATATTGCAGATTACGACCCAGCTACGGGTGCGCCCCTGAATGAAACTGATGTTAAAAATGCGATCGTTACTTATCAGTACAGCGACCATCCAGCGAAAGTATTAGCCCAAAACCCAGAAAATAAATATCATGTTATCGGTACGCTGGACTTTGATGGTAATATTGGCGACGAGCTGTTGTTAATTATGACTGTAAACAAAGCGACCTTGGACAAAGCCGCTGATTTATTACGTCAATTAGGCGTCAAAGGGGAGATTATAACCATTGATGGCGGCAGTTCAACTTACCTGTTCAATTCCCGGATGGGAAAGATTGTGCTACCTCAACTGGCTAATCAGAACGATAGTCCTACCTTCCCCAACCTCCCCCATTACTTAGGATTTCACCAGAGAGGCAAAACGTCAATTTCGCCGCAAATCAAAGTCAGCCAGCCTGCTGGTAAGGTGCAGGTTGAGGAGAATCAGCCCTATCTTATCTTGTGGAGGGACAATCTCGACGATGAAGTGGCGATTGAATTATACGAGGGGAATAAACCCATCCAAGATATTTCTCCCCGTACCGCCAGCGATGGGGTATATGAGTGGACACCAGACAAGTCCGTAAAAGAGGGCGATTCTATTCGTATTTCTAGCTTGAAAAACCGGAAAATCTTCGGCACACTGCCATTGCCATGAACAGTTACTGATTGGGGATATACTCCAAGTCGCCATCCCAAGTCAGAATATCTTTTATAGATTCAAGCAATGGACGAGGGCATGGCAAATTTTGGACACCGACCCGTGGCAATCGATTTATTTGCTGGTGTCGGTGGGTTTTCTTTGGGAATTGAGCAGGCAGGGTTTGATGTGGCAGTCGCCGTAGAAAAAGATCCCATCCACGCTGCTGTCTATGCCTATAATTTTCCCCATACCCGAGTCTTGTGTTCCGATATCTTCAGCTTGAAGGGAACGCAGATTCAGGAGGTGGTGCGTAATTGGTCGTGTCGAAGTCGGATTAATCGAGTCTCTAGTGGAATTGATTTAGTGTTTGGAGGTCCTCCCTGTCAGGGGTTTTCGCTGATGGGCAAGCGCCAAGTGGATGATCCGCGCAACTCTTTAGTGTTTGAGTTCTGCCGTCTCGTCAAAGAACTCCAGCCCCGTTATTTTGTGATGGAGAATGTGCCGGGTTTAGGTCAGCGGAAATACCAACAACTCCTAGAGCAGCTAGTGTATGAGTTTCAAGCAGGTGGGTACGAAATTACCAAACCCGTGCAGGTGTTGAATGCTGTAAATTTTGGTGTACCGCAACAACGAAAGCGATTATTTTTACTGGGGACTCAGGTGGGAGCAGTGCCGCTTACTTACCCCGAACCCCAATTGCGATCGCCTTCTCAATTCCGAACTGTCGGGGAAGCGATCGCAGATTTGCCCAACTTAGATGAATTTGCCGCCCTGCAAGCCTCAGACTGTGTGGAACTGACACCCCCACAACTGCAACTGATCCAGGCACTAGCAATGCCCTATGCAGAAAAGCTGCGAGGAGTGATTTGTGATCCAGAAAACTTTGCCCATATTCGACACTGGAATCCTCGATTATTAACCAGCTCTCTGCAAACCCAGCACAATCAAGAGTCCATTGAGCGTTTCCATCGGACGAAAGCGGGGGAATTGGAACCTATTAGTCGCTTGCAACGCCTAGACTGGAACAAACCCTGCTACACCTTAAGAGCCGGCACGGGTTGCGATCGCGGCAGCTACACCTCACCCCGTCCCATTCATCCCCACTATCCGCGAGTTCTTTCGGTGCGAGAAGCGGCTCGCTTGCATTCATTCCCCGACTGGTTCCGCTTCCACATCACCAAATGGCATGGATTTCGGCAGGTGGGCAATGCTGTCCCCCCCCTGTTGGGACGAGCCTTAGGCTACCAAATTATTATGGTATTGAAAATTAACCCCTCAGTTCCTACCATTTTCCTAGAACTGGGAGACACCCAACTGCTCACGTTTAGACAATCCCAAGCATCTCAGTATTGGAAGCTACAGATAAAGGGCTGCCCTAGCTTTTAAAATAACCAGAGGCAGTAAAAAGTGTGATTCAGCTCACTAAGTAACCAAAAGCCTGTCACCGTTTTGTTTGATTAGTTGTCACCTGGAATTAACAGAGCTATCACTATTTGTTCTATTGATTGTCACTAACGGCTAAAACTAGAGATCACTGCATCTTTTTGGCATATTTCCGATAGTAGAGGTAGAGAGTTAGGTTGAGAACTGATGCAATCCCCGCAAGTGTGTTTCCCGAAATTTCCTGTTGATCAAATTGCTAACCGCATTCTTTTCCTGCGCCAAATTACTCGCATTGACCAACACTTATTTATGTCAGCTCTTCTTGGCAAAGCTTTGCTATCAGTTGAAGAGCAAAACCTCGTAGAACAGATTTATCAAGGCTTACATCGGGGCTGGATCAAAGTAGTGGAGTGAGCTAGATACTTTTTAACTCATCCATCTGTAATTCAAATTTTTAATTTTAAATTTAAACCCCTTGCCTCAAGTGCTTATCCTTGTATTATTGCATTTCCTAGACTAGTGAGGTACATCTAGTTTTCTTACTCAGATCTTACAGCACTGACAATAAACCCCAATACCGTAAGGTGGGTAAAAGCAACTAACGGTAGTATGACCATTTCCGCTATATAAAGTTTGCCCACCCTACCTAAAATCGACTTGTTGAGATTGGTGCAAGAGGTGAACTTACTTACTCCCCACTCCCTACTCCCTTACAATAAGCCTTCTGCCGCCAGCAAACTCACTGAAAATAGCCCAGTTGCAACCATAGACAGAACCGTCATCAATCCTGCTGGCATGAATGTACGGGTGCGGAACAAGCGGGTGATAAAAACTACAGACAAAAACAGGGCAATCAGCGTTGCCAATCCCAGTCCCATGACGGGTATCCGGCTACAAAGAACCCAAGCCGCCAGCAATGCCGTACCGCTGCTCACACCCGATAACAAAGATACTTTGCTCTTCGCTTTCAAGTATCCCATTACGCCACCCACCAAGACTAGCAAAGCGTAAATTAGGATGAACCAGGGAGTTATTTGAAATAAATTATTCATTTAAAAATTACCTAACTTAGGATGGATTGCTTAAAAGGATAAAGAAAGGTAGATTTATTATCTTTCCATAAGAGGATTTGTGTTACTAAATTTACCAAAGTCTTACTCTTTTGCGGTCTGTTAACTTGCCAACCTTCCCTGAGTCTTACGCAGACAAGGGACTTGGGTGAAGAAGGCTCTTCAAGTTTCTTTCGGCAGGAATTTAGAGCTCGTCGTGAACCAGCCACTGCCAGAAAACAATTGTAGCAGGAATGGCAACAGCACAACCCTAATTGTTGATATTAGCAAAACTCCCCCGTCACCAATCTGAGGACGGGGGATAAAAGCTGGATGGAACGTCGCGGACGTTACCGTTCGGGATGGTGGGAAGAATCATTAGCGTTTTCACTGCGATTGGGTTTTCGATGCAAGTGTAGTGAGTCGCTCAATGTCTCATCTAGCTCCATGCGCTGTTCCATCCGACGCAAGAAATAGCCAGTCATCATTGCCGAAGCAAGTAATCCAGCTAAGTTTTCCCGATCCGTGCTGATTTGCACGTTGAAGCTATCTGAAGGAAGCATCCCAACCAGCCCCTGAACGTTTTGAGAGATAATTTGTTGTATCTCTGGACTCGCAGAGCGAGCAACCCGCGATAGAACATCAGGGGATTGGTGTTGGAGATAGTTTAGGAGTTGGTTATCTGGCTCATCTTCAGGTGGAGAATTGAGGAAGTCAGAGTTAAATACCATTAGGACTCTCGGATTTGACTTACTTAGTTTCTACTCTAAACGATTGTGCGATCTGCCGACTCGTGCTTTTGTTAGGGAATTACCGTTCTTTGGCAGGAAATTTAGACTAATTTGGAAATTCTCTCATCTTGCTACTGTCAAAAGGGCAACAGGAGCTGAACTGGCGGAAATCTCGTCTAAGAAAAAACCTTTTTTAAAGAAATGATGAAGTTTGATCAGGATTTCGATGGCGCGTGCATGGGTGGCACCAACCGATCTACTTCAAAGTGCTGATGAAACTTAGTGGTAACTTGCAACCAATAGGAGCGCCCCTCACTTTGTCGGCGTCTCTGGACAAATCCCAGCTCGATCAGTTCCTGAACGTGTTGGTAGGCACCGCTACCACGCAACTCGATCAGCTCAGTTTGAGCAATTGGTTGTTTGAGGGCAATTGCCGCCAGGGTTCTTAACGCGCCTACCCCTAGTTCAGCAGGAACGAGGTTTTGCATTATATTCCCAAAAGCAGCACGTAACTGCAAGCTATACCCAGCAGGTGTTTCAACTACCTCTAAAGCGCTATCCCGATGGGCATAGTCTGCCATGAGTTCGAGCAAGGCATCTTCAGCCGCTTCGCGATCGCATCCCGCACACTCAGCAATCTCTGCCAGCGAGAGCGGCTTTCCCTTCAGATATAGTATGGCTTCAATTTGGGTGGCTAAACGAGGCATAAAGGATCTTAAATCTCTAAGATGGGGTTGGCAGGGGATTTGGCATGAAGAAGTAACGGATAGGTAAACGCTTACCGTTACTTAAACTACTAGTACTACATTTCGTCTTTTAGTCTTACCCCATTCCCCATTCCCCATTCCCTCAATCAAGCTGCCGTCCTGTAAGTTCGACGAAGATATCTTCTAGGTTTGAGGGACGAACCATCATGCCAGTTTTATCCGGTAAGTTATTGAGGTAAGCATTGGCTTGTTCTAAGGTGGGGAAGAAGGTGTACTCGAAGCGATCTCCCACTTGTTTCATTATTAATCCTTCCCCATGTCGTGCTTTGAACTGTTGGAGGGTTCCCAGTTCAATGAGCTGTCCCGCGTCCATAATACCGATGCGTCCTGGCTTGCCAGTGCCGTAGGCATCGCACAAAAACTCTACCTCATCCATATAGTGAGTAGTCAGTAGCATAGTCATGCCCTGGCGGTTCAAATCGCGGATAATTTCCCAGAGGCGACGGCGGGTTTGGGGATCGAGTCCAACCGTTGGCTCGTCTAAAAACAGAATTTTGGGTTGGTGCAACAGTGCCCTAGCAATTTGCAGACGGCGTTTCATCCCACCGGAAAGGGTTTTAACGAGGGCATCTTTTTTCTCTATCAGTTCTACATACTCCAACCACTGATTGATTAAACTTTGACGCTTGGGATTGGATAGGTGATGAAGGCGTCCGTGGAGTTCCAGGTTTTCCCAAACGGTGAGATCGTTATCGACACTGATTTGTTGCAGGACAACGCCGATATTCTCTTTGACCTGGGAGGGTTTTCGTACTACATTGTAACCTGCAATTTCAATTTGCCCTTGGGTCGGTCGAGTGAGGGTGGTCAGCATCCGAATGGTGGTAGACTTACCAGCACCGTTGGGACCGAGTAAACCAAACATCTCTCCTGCTTCAATAGTGAAAGAGAGGTCGTTAACGACGGGGGTTTTGTCGTAAGTCTTGTGGACGTGTTGAACAGAAACAGCAGGGGGCATAGGTGCCTAAATGAGGGGTCTTTACAAATCATAATATCTTGATTAGACCTCTTCAGAAATTCCTATTCAGCTTAGGTAGCGAAAAGGTTCCAGGTTCTTTTTTGGGGATGTCTAATTGTCATTTGTCAAGTTCATTAGGATCAATTCCCCGTTCACCCAGCAATGCTGCTAAAGTTACGAAGAGATGAGTGAGTGATTCAGTCGGGTTGTAGCAGTACAGCCTTCAAGGGAGTAAGTGGGAAAACGTATTGGATGCGATCGCTCAGGGTTTAAGAAGTCAGCTACCTCGTGTTTCTCAAAAATAAACTCGCTGTAGTCTGCCAGATTATCAAGTCCCAAGAGGTTCAGTAAAATCTCTGCGGCTAGCCAAACGGTTGTTCTAGCTAATAAGTTTTTCCACTCTACCTTCATCGGTTGATCCTCTGGGGATAAAGAATTTGCAGGGGATTGAGTTAAAAAACTCAACTCCACCCTGAGGATAGGAGGAAGTATTTGGGTTCAACTACCGTGATTTCATCCAACTTAATCGTCTCGTTACATTAGCTTCCGTATATTTCCCTAAAGGATTGCCCAAAAATAAATTGTCCACTATCAATAATTTGCTATATAAATGAATTTTCTGGAAAGGATTTACCACAAAGTCGTCTCGGCTCTACTAACTGTACCTACTCTAGAGAGTTGGTTCGTTAGTTTTTTCTTATTGTTGATTATTGCATTAATTTTTTTACCAAAACGCTTCAGCTATCGTTCTTTACTTTTGCCCACCTTACGGTATCTTGGGGTTCATTATCAGTGTGGCAAGATCTGAGTGTAGAAAAAAACTTAGGGGTTTACTGGGACTAAATTCTGCTGGTGAGTTGGAGAATGTCCATAACTCTCACTCTGCTCTCCCCTCTCGTTGTTACCCTGCTCATTTCTAGAAGTTTCCACCAACTGTTTCGGCATCAAAGACTCAACTAAACTTAAAGGCATGGGGTCTTGACTGAGGTATTCAGCATAACCAGCATTTAAGTAAGGCTGGTATTCGGGTTGCTCGGCAATATAAGTTTTAAAAAACGCTACACTCAATGCCTGCATATAGTTGAAAGCAATCTGTGGATCAGGACCGAGTACTGGCGCAGGTAGAGCAATGTCATCTGGTGATGGTGCTAGGGCAGAAAAATGCGTTCCTTTATTCAGCAAGACGAGATACTTCTCAGGTGTTGTTAGCCAGGTAAAAGGTCGAATCTGTTCTGGCAAGGCGGGTGCTACGGTATCGTTACTACCCGCAACCAGCATTAAAGGGATTTGAATCTGACTGAATTGAGATTGTCCAAAGATTGTACTGCCAACTGGATTGATAGCGATCGCTGCCTTCACTCGCGGATCTCGAAACTGATAGTCAGTCTGGGGTAACTCTAAGGCACGGCATTGAAGAAGCAACGACAAATTCAAGGAATTATCCAACTGGGCACAATCTTCTTCTAATTGCTCGAAATTAATGTTGGCTCCCGCTAGTGCCAGTGCTGTGTAACCTCCAAAAGACTGACCGACTACACCAACATCTTGCAAGTTTAGCTGTTCTCCATAAGCCTGTTCTAGTTCATCTAGCAAAAACTGGATATCCAGGGGGCGGTTAATTAATTCTGACGGTGGCGTTACCTCATTGGCAAGACCTTTACTCAACGCCTGCAATTGCTCGGCATTACTTCCCGGATGTTCTGGTACGGCGACGGCAAATCCATAGGAAGCCAGGTGCTGGGCTAAATAGGCGAACGTCATCCGCTCGGAACCGAGTCCGTGGGAAATAACAACCACAGGAAACGTTGCCGTCTCCTCCTTTGGAGGACTAGAGGGAATGGGCAAATACAGATCGACTGGCAACCTTCGCCCCCGACTCTGATCAGTGAGTGTCAGCGTTTGTTTGGTATAGGTGAAGGAGCCGCTTTGCTGCAAATCGGGTAGTTCCGAGAAATCCGGTGGAAGTTGGATAGGATATTCAACGTCAGTCCAGGCTCTAGCTTCTGTAAACGATTGCTGATTCACTGTGGCGATCGCCTGTTGAGTTCGTCGGCTAAGTGCCGATAACTCCTCAATCAGCTCAAAACTACGGGTTGAGTTGATCCGAATTCCATAGGTGGGAAACTCCCGCAGTACATTTAACAGGGTAAAACCCTCTGGATCAGCAGCCGCTTTGATTAGTGCCGCCCGAATCGCATAAAAGCCATCTTGACCGGCTTTGGTTTGAATCACTTCCCCTAACCGTCTCAAGATTGCTTCGCCTTGGGGTGAATAGAGAAATTGAGCGATCGCTACAGGAGTAACCTCAATGGGGGTGATCAGGGCTTGGCGCAACTGTTCTAGTTGCTGCGGATCTACATAGTTCGCATAAAAGGCTAATTCCGGTTCAATTTTGCCTTCTTTGGCATAGGCTTCTAGAGCTGAGATCGGCAGAGAAAATTCTAACAGACCGTAGGGAAAATAAATCTCCTCCGCTCCCTGCACTGGAGTCGGTATTACCACCGGAGCGATGGACAATCCCAGATTCAGCAGAGCAATCCCCAGTCCCGTGCGTAGCTTGACTGCCCAAGCCTTCCAGGATAAGCTCTCTATCGTGTCAGTGAGTCTGGGTTGCAAACACTCGTGTGATACCATGGCGTACCTACTCACCTACTTTGCGATCGCCATAGCGTCTGAGCTGACACGAGCAGAATGAACGCCCGAAATCAAGGATCTAAAACTTGCCAGTTCAATGTCCAACCGTTTGAAGCTGATTCCCCACACCATTACATTATCCTATTCGATATCCACAGCCTGTACCCATTAAAGGCAGCGCTTTAGCTTGGAAAAAGTAGCATCATCTTATAGATTTAGCTGCATCCGAGATGCACTCGTAAATTCTCTGATCATGCCTCCTTCAACATTTGATAACCTTTCGAGAATTTCCTCTGTAAAACCGATAAATTTATGACTTAAGCTTTACCCTCTTCTTCAACATTAACGTTTCACTATCCGGAGACTCCCCATCTCCTTTTTTAAATACTGGCTCCCACCTCTATTTCCTTCACTAGAATTTTACCCGAAAAGTGATGATTGTATAGGATTGCTGACTTTTTATGGCATCTTTGCTTTGAACTCAGGTATCCCCTAATGGCGGCTTTGCTCTTTGAAGCCTTTTCAAGACGGCAGTGAGAGTCAAGGTGGTCTTAAAATCGGGTCAATATCCCAGAGTAAAATTAGCCGACTGTCTTAAAGGTTCATTTATGTTTCTGTCTAACTTGTCTGCCGAATAAACCAACCCGTTTTAGAAAAAATCTGATAAGTTTTTAAAACAGTGTTTCTTGCAAACCACTGGGGAATCTCAGGAGGTTGACATCTGTAAAAGATTGCGATTGGTTTTATTGCCAAAGCTTATAGCGTTTTGGCAAGAGCCGCTCTGTTTAGTCATGGGGGAACAATCATGAAGGTATTGAAAGGGCGAGATTTGCTGAGTTTAGCAGACTGCAGTGCTGATGAAATTCAACAACTGTTGCATTTAGCAGCTCAGTTAAAAGCAGGTCAAGTTAACTTACGTTGTGATAAGGTACTAGGGCTTTTATTCTATAAAGCCTCTACTCGAACGCGAGTTAGTTTTTCAGTAGCAATGTACCAACTCGGCGGTCAGGTTATTGACTTGAATCCTAATGTTACCCAGGTAGGGCGGGGAGAACCTATAGTAGATACGGCGCGAGTCTTAGATCGGTATCTGGATATCTTGGCAATTCGCACCTTTGAGCAGACCGAACTGCAAACCTTTGCCGACTATGCTCACATTCCTATTATCAACGCCCTGACTGACCTGGAGCATCCCTGTCAAGTACTAGCAGATTTGTTAACGATTCAGGAGTGCTTTGGCTCCTTAGCTGGGGCAACGGTGACGTATCTGGGAGATGGCAATAACGTCGCTCATTCACTCATGTTGGGGTGTGCTCTTACGGGGGTGAATGTCAGAATTGCCACACCACCAGGGTATCAACCCGATCAAAGCGTTGTAGAACGGGCAAAGCAAATGGCGACGGGTAGCGAAGTAATTGTTACGAATGACCCAGTAACTGCCGTAAAAGGGGCGAATGTTGTTTACACGGATGTCTGGGCAAGTATGGGTCAGGAAAATTCTGCCGATACCCGCATCCCAGTTTTTCAACCTTATCAGCTTAACCAACAACTGCTGAGTATGGCTGAATCCGACGCCATTGTTCTACATTGCTTGCCCGCTCATCGAGGAGAAGAAATTACCGAGGAAGTGATGGAAGGAGCGCAGTCGCGGCTTTGGGATCAGGCAGAAAACCGGATGCATGCACAAAAAGCTTTGCTGGTTAGTCTGTTAGGAGTCGAGTGAATTGTAAAAAAAATTCTGCAAAACACCCACCCCGACTGGACAAATTAGAGCATTTAATAGTACTAATGTTCTATAGATAGTACTATTCAGCTTTGGCATGAATTGTTCTAATTCAAAACTGTGTAGGGGCGGGTTTACTCATAGCTTGAGAGGTCACTCAACTGTCAGGCTATCCCCTCCTACAACGACTGTCTCAATCACTCAAAACAATTTTTTGTAGGATTATGGAATCCCTCACTCAAGCCCAGCAAGAACTTTATGATTGGCTGGTGGAATACATTCAAACCTCAAAACACGCCCCTTCCATTCGGCAAATGATGCGAGCGATGAATTTGCGATCGCCTGCACCCATTCAGAGCCGCTTGGAACATTTGCGTGGGAAAGGATACATTGACTGGACGGAAGGAAAAGCCCGCACGATTCGGATTTTAGGCGCTGCTAACCAGGGAGTTCCCATCTTGGGGGCTATTACGGCGGGGGGGTTGGTGGAACCCTTCACCGAAGCTGTCGAGCATCTGGATTTTTCGGGTACGTTCTCTCAAATCGGTAACTTTGCCCTGCGAGTCACTGGTGACAGCATGATTGAAGACTTAATTGCCGAAGGGGATTTGGTCATCATGCGACCCGTCCCCGACCCAGAGCAACTCAAAAACGGTCTGATTGTCGCTGCTAGAGTAGAAGGGCAAGGCACAACCTTAAAACGCTTCTACCGAGAGGGTGATAGGGTGACGCTGAAACCGTCTAATTCTAAATACCTTCCCATTGAGGTAACGGCAACTAACGTGCAGGTACAGGGCGTCTTGGTCGGAGTATGGCGCGGCTGTGATCCGAATGTTAAACCCACAGGGAGATATTAACGGCAGTAAAACGCTGTTGATCAACGTTGTTTAGCCCATTTTCTCCATGTTGGCTACAATTTTTTGGCTCCCCCCTTACTCAGGGGGATGGGGGGGCAATCTGTAGTGCATTAAAGGAGAAAGGGAGTAGGGAGTGGGGAGTGGGTAAGTTATAGCAACTGCCAAGACGGTTAGGACATATATGAATTTAGTAGAGACGTTCCGCCGGAACGTCTCTACCAGAGTTTGTCCTAAGATATGTGTCCACTGCTATACTTTGAAAAGATGAATGGATAAAGAACTATTACAAAAACTTGACAAAGAGAGGATTCGATTTATGCGCATCCTCTGGTGTGATAATGCCAACCTCATACGGGGTAAAGCAGTACATCGAAGAACCTTATCGGACTATCTCAAACATGGTGTTGGTATTTCCGCAATCCAGCAGGCGCTTCCTGTGATGTATGATGCTCCAGTGACTGGCAGTGGCTTGGAATCAGTCGGTGAGATTAGGTTGGTGCCAGACTGGAATACTTTTACTCCCTTACCCTATACTGCCGGTCACGCTCGTGTTATCGGAGATATGGTTTTGGGCGGTTCTCCCTGGAATTGCTGCCCTCGAAACTTTCTAAAACGGATGGTAGCTGATGCTCAGGAGGAAGGGTTAGAAGTCATTGCCGCCTTCGAGAATAAGTTTTACCTGTTGCGGCGAACACCTGATGGCATTGTGCCTGCGGATAAAACGGTTTTTGCCTCAACCTTGGCGATGGACTTGCACCAAGAGGTAATTGATGATATAGCAGAAGCTTTGATAGAGCAAAGAATGCTGGTGGAGCAGTATTATCCAGAATCGGGGTCAGGTCAGCAGAAAATCTCAGTACTGTATAGTAATGCTTTAGGAGCAGCCGATCAGCAGATTGCTTTCCGAGAGACAGTGCGAGTTATTGCTCTCAAACATGGACTCATAGCCTCATTTTTACCCAAAATCTTTGCCAATCAACCTGGTAGCCCTTGCCACCTTCACCTCAGTCTCTGGCAAGAGGGCGAGAATCTTTTATCCCATCCAGACGGTAATGGGGAGCTTTCAGAGGTTGCCGGTTCTTTCGTTTCCGGAATCCTCCACCACCTCCCAGCACTGATGGCACTGACGGCACCTAGTACTAATTCCTATCGCCGAATTCTTCCCCACTGTCCAAGTGGGGCATTTTGCTGTTGGGGCATGGATAATCAGGAAGCGGCGGTGCGAGTACCCACTCACCCAGAACCACCCAGCCCCACTCAGTTTGAACTCAAAACGGTAGATGCTACAGCGAATCCCTATTTGGCGTTGGGGGCAGTTATTGCGGCTGGATTAGATGGGGTTCGCAAGGGTTGGGAACTAGGAACACCCACCGTAGTTGATCCGGAAAGGATAACGGCAGGGGAATCTAGTTTGGGTGGTATTGAGCGATTGCCTGCAACTTTAGGAGAGGCTATTGAGAAACTCAGTAGCGATCGCGTTTTATTAGATGCTTTGGGTGAGGATTTGGCTCAAGCTTATCTGGCAGTTCGCAAAGCCGAGTGGGAAGCCATGAACGTTTTAGATTTGGATGCGGAAGTGAAATTGTTGTTGGAGCGATATTAAAAATTGCTGTAGTTCCTCCAACCTGAGAATGCTGCATTTAGCCCCCCTAGCCCAAGGGGGGACTGTACCAAATTGACTCGCAAACTGCTGTAAGTTGACACCAATGAGCAATATCGTGCCTACTGTTAGCGAATAATACAAATTCCACCGATTTCTACAGTGCATCCCTGCGGTTTTTTCGCCTGCTCCAAGCTGCGGGTGCTGGCATTATAGGTATATTCTCCCGCTGGAAACACTCGGTTGGGATTGGCACAATAGCGATAGGTTTGATTCCCTTCAGGATAAGACACGACAACCAAGGAACTGGTTGATGCCGGACAGTTATCCAAAACAGTTAATCCAAACTCTCTTGCCAAGGTTTGTTTTCTAGAATCTGTGGTTTGGTTCGGTGTTGTTGGAGAGGATGGAGTTTGAGCAGCAGGTGCTCCCGGCTTTAATTCACCAGCCCTCAGGTCATAGGTATATTCTCCAGCCCGGACAAAGCGGGTGGGGTTGGCGCAGTAGGTATAGGTTTGACCGTATTCTGGAAAGTAAGCCACTACTAACGAAGTCTTTACGGCAGGGCAGTTCTCTAGAACCGTTAAGCCATACTCATTTTGAAGCAGTTGCCGTCTGGGATCTGTCGTTGGATTGGCTGGAGTTTGGGCAGTGGGCGCTCCTGGGTTTAATCGATCCGTTCTAGCGTCATAAGTATACTGTCCTGCCTGAAGCAGACGGTTGGGAGTAGCGCAGTAGGTATAGGTTTGATCGGGTTCAGGGAAGTAAACGACGGCTAAGGAACCTCTAGCGGGGGGACAGTTATCTAGAACCCTCAAGCCATAGTCAGTTTCTAGAAGTTGTCTTCGTTTATCTGTGGGTTGAGTTGTTGGAGGTTGAGCCGTTGTCTGTGCGCTAATTCCTGAAATGGAAAGCGCATACCTGCCTCTGGTAGTGTTTTGACCTAAAACGAGAAGTCTGTATTCCCCAGTAGTAGGGACTTGATACCGCAGGGAATTACTTTTGTCAGTATAAGCAACTTGATTGCCTGTCTCAGACGAGGTCAGAACTAAGGTTGGCGAGAGATTGCTACCATCTTCAACATTCACTGAAGCTTGGATAGTATCGCCCCGTTGAGCATTAAAAATGTACTCCTCACCAGCAGCCATCTGTAAGGGAGTGTCTCGAAGAGATTCGTTTCGATAGCGGAAGACAGGAGATGTCGTCTGGATGAATCCATTAACTGTTTCACCATTCTTCAGCCGGGTAGCTGCTTCGGACAGATTAACAGCGATCGCGAGTATCATTCCTGTCACTGCCACAGTTGCAGCAACTCGATTGAAAAGTTTACGGATAATCATGCACTATTTATTTCTGACAACAACAATTGGCTCGATGGCTTGGACAGATTATAGTCAGCCAGAGTTCCCCAATTGCAACCCTCTCAGGGCTTATTCTAGGAAAAGGGAAAAGGCGCTCATCTCTTGGCTGCCGTTTCCCTCTAGACCCAAAATTTAACATAGGGTGAGCCATTGCCCATCCTTTTGGTACTGACGTGATTACTTGATGATTTTTGGTCCCATACCGATTTTGCCAGCATAGATGGCGCGATCGCCTAATTCATCTTCAATCCGCAGCAGGCGGTTGTATTTAGCAACCCGTTCACTACGGCACAGCGATCCGGTTTTGATTTGACCGGCGCGAGTGGCTACGGCTAAATCTGCAATCGTCGTGTCTTCTGTTTCCCCAGAACGGTGGCTGATTACCGACCGGAAGCCATTGCGGGTTGCTATATCAATGGTTTCTAGGGTTTCGGTTAAGGAACCGATTTGGTTGAGTTTAATCAGGATGGAATTGCCTGCCCCTAATTCAATGCCTTTTTGCAAGCGAGTAGGGTTAGTAACAAATAGGTCATCGCCAACTAATTGAATACGTGAACCCAGTTTTTCAGTCAGCAATTTCCAATTATCCCAATCCTCTTCGTGCAATCCGTCCTCAATCGAAATAATCGGGTACTGACTCACCAATTCCGCTAGATAATCAATGAATTCGGCAGGGGAATGAGCGGAACCATCATAGACGTACTGACCCTCTTTATAAAATTCACTGGCTGCCACATCCATTGCCAAAGCCACTTGTTCCCCTGGCTTATATCCTGCCTTTTCAATCGCAGCAATCAGGAATTCCAACGCCGCTTTATTGGATTCTAAGTTAGGAGCATAACCCCCTTCATCACCAACACCCGATAGCAAATTTTTCTCTTTCAGCACCTTGCTAAGTGCCATAAAAACCTCAGCACCCCAGCGCAGCGCCTCTTGGAAGGAGTCCGCACCGATGGGGACAATCATGAACTCCTGAAAATCCACGTTGTTATCGGCATGGGCACCACCGTTAATCACATTCATCAATGGCACGGGTAGGAGATTGGCTAGAGGTCCGCCCAGATAGCGATAGAGGGGAAGTACCAATTCGTCAGCCGCTGCCTTAGCGGTTGCCAGTGAGACGGCGAGGATGGCATTGGCTCCCAATTCTTTTTTATTTTGGGTGCCATCCCGATAAATCATTTTTTGGTCTACAGTCACTTGGTCGAATGCATCCACATCCAGCAGTTCGGGAGTGATTTTTTCCTTAATATTCCGTACTGCCCTGAGTACTCCCTTACCACCATAGCGATGGGGGTCATCATCCCGCAGTTCGTGGGCTTCAAATGTCCCCGTCGAAGCACCACTGGGAACTTGAGCTAATCCCACAGCACCACTGGCAAGGCGCACTTCGGCTTCTACGGTAGGACGCCCCCGTGAGTCTAGAATCTCTCTGGCATCAATGGCTTCAATTGGAGCTTCTGGCTTGTTTAGCATTTTGTTCTCCTCAACTTAGTACCGATTGCACTATCACTTCAGGGTTCAGGATACGTCCCAAGCCGTTGAAGATTAGTATCTTTAAGGATGTCTTCAATCCCCACTTAACAGTAGCGCTTGGCTCTGGGAGAATCTAAGGAGGTATAGATGCAGATTAAAGTATTGGCTCGGCGGCAATTCATTTTGCAAAGCTGTGCCACTTTGGGAACGGCACTACTGTTGAAGGCTTGCCAAAACCGTTCCACGTTTGCTACAGATCCAGAAACTTCTGATTTGGGAGATCGGGCTTTGTCTTTAGAATCCATCAACATTCCAGCGGCAAACGGTAAAGCACCAACCCACTTGATGGTGTGGTTACATGGTTGGGGGGCTAACTCCCAAGACTTGGCTCCCTTAGCGCCAGCGATGAACCTGCCGGACTACCAATTCCTGTTTCCGAATGCGCCGTTTCCCCATCCCAGCGTGCCAGGAGGGAAAATGTGGTACGACTTAGAAACTCAAGATTATCAGGGTTTAGCAGAAAGTCGGCAACAACTTGTTGACTGGCTGAAGTCGTTAGAAGGCAGTACAGGCGTTCCTCTGTCGCGCACGATTTTAAGCGGGTTTTCCCAAGGTGGGGCAATGACGCTAGATGTGGGATTAACGCTGCCTGTGGCTGCTATAGTGTCTCTGAGTGGCTATTTACATTCAAAACCTGACTCTACAGCTCATAATTCTTTCCCCCCTGTTTTGCTCGTGCATGGTAAACAAGACTTAGTTGTGCCAGTTGCTGCGGCTCAAAATGCTCGGGATAGTCTTACGGCTCTGGGAGTCGCCGTGAAGTATCAGGAGTTTAACATGGGTCACGAAATTCTCCCAGATGTTTTGACGCTGGTACACAGTTTTATAATCCAGTTATGACTCAGAAAGGCAGAAGACTCTGGGACAGAGGGTAGAAGGTAATATCAAGTTCGTTTAATCTCAGATCTTGCACCAGTCTCACTAACAGCCAGTGGTTAAAACCACTGTCTCATAGCTGGCATTCGTCTTGCATACGACTGGATAAGACTTTCAGTCCATTTCAATGGACTTGAGCTATTAGCCCGGAGTTTGAACTCCGGGCTGATTTTCGGGTTTATCGACAAAGGTGCAAGATGTGAGTTTAATCTGAAATCTTGCACCCTTCCCCACTCTCTTCACTAAAACTGAGCCCCTATCGCTGCATTACAGCGCTCGCATATTGTCGGATGCTCGGCAATTTTACCCACATATGTTGAATAGTTCCAGCAGCGATCGCATTTTTCGCCCTCTGCCTTCACTACCCCAACCGAAACCTGATCCGATTCACTTCTGTAATCAGCCTTCTGAATGGGTTCTGGCGAATCTACCAGTTCCACCTGAGAGGCTAAAAATAGATAGCGTAACTCATCTACACCATTGCCAAGGGCGGCGTGTAGTTCGGGCAGGGTTCGGGTTTGAGTAACGGGTTCGGCACTCGCAGACACCACCTCTTCACTCGTGACAGTTTCCACCGTTGGGGACTCTACCTCTATATGCTCTGCTTTAAGAGAGCGCGTGGAATTTATGCCTAAAATCTCAACTTTCAGCGATCGAACTCGTTCAGATAACTCTTGGCGATTTTCGGCAAGGAGCAAGTAACGCTTTGTAAACCAAGCCGTGTATACAATCCCAACTAGTTCTAATACATCGGGTACTAAAGGCAGGTAGTGAAGTGCATCCAACACAGAAGCCGTCACCTTCAATGTAATCGGCACCGCCAGCAACAAACTCCCTGTCAGCAACAAGCGGCGGTTGTCTTTAAATAATTCTTTCAAACTTGCTGATGATTCCGCTAGCAATTGGTTGAGGGTTTTCCACCACGGTTGTTTCTCTTCGGAAGATTGGTCGCTGTACTCTAGCTGATGCAGTCGCTCAACGGTTTCAATCGCCGTTTCCTCTGCCTCTGGAGTATCACTTTGTAACCAGAGTCGAGGAATGCCAACAGGGTTCAATGCTTCCAACTGCTGTCGCAACTCCTGGTTAGGGACGTAGAGCAATACCTTCGCATCTAGGGAAGAACCAATCATTTTTTCTGCCCTAGCTTGCTCCATTACTTTATTCACCTCAGTACGGATACCCCGCAAGGTTGTCCAGAATTTTGCCAGTTCCGGGTTTTTCCAGTGGTCTTCTAACTGCACCCAACCCGCCTCAAATACTGACTTGTAGGGGGTTTCATAGGGGAGATACTGCCAGATATCTTCTGCCATGTGACACAGCACTGGTGCGATCGCTCGTGCTAAATTTTCTAATGCCACTGCTAGCACTGTCTGACAACTCCGACGCCGCACAGAATCCGCGTTGCTGATATAGAGCCGGTCTTTGGCAATATCTAAATAGAAGTTCGACAAATCAACCACGCAGAAATTCTGCACCGTCTGGAAGAACCGGTAACTTTCAAAGGCGGCAGTCACGTCCTCAAATACTTCCGTTATCCGGTGCAGCATATAACGGTCTAATTCCGGCAACTGTTCATAAGGCACGGTATGTTGTGCCGGATCAAAGTCGTGCAGGTTGCCCAACAAGAATCGTGCCGTATTGCGAATCTTGCGATAGATATCTGATTGCTGCTTCAGGATGCTCTGACCGATGGGGACATCGGCAGAATAATCGACCGAGGACACCCACAGCCGCAGCACATCAGCACCATAGGCAGGTTCCTGCTTTTGGTTTTTCCCACCTTCGATAATCGTTGCTGGGTCAACCACATTCCCCAAGGATTTACTCATCTTGCGACCTTGTTCGTCGAGAACAAAGCCGTGAGTTAAGACCGTCTCGTAGGGCGCTCTACCATTATTTGCCACGCTTGTCAACAAACTGGACTGAAACCAACCCCGATGCTGGTCTGACCCTTCCAGATACATATCTACCGGATAGCACAACTCGTCTCGCTGTTCGGCAACGGCTGCCCAGGAGGAACCGGAGTCAAACCAGACATCCATCGTGTCCATCCCTTTACGGTAGGTGCGACCGTTATTGCGGTATTTTTCGGGTAACAACTCGTCTACCGATAATTCCCACCAAGCATCCGAGCCTTTTTCAGTGACAATAGCTTGGACGTGGGCGATAGTTTCTTCGGTGAGTAGGGGTTCGTTCGTTTCTTCGTCATAGAATACCGGAATCGGCACACCCCAACTGCGTTGACGGGAGATACACCAATCCGACCGTTCCGATACCATTGCCGTGATCCGGTTTTCCCCTTGTGCTGGAATCCACTTTACCGAAGCGATCGCTTTCATCACTTCTTCTCGGAATCCATCCACCGAGGCAAACCACTGTTCTGTTGCTCGGAAGATGGTCGGTTGTTTGGTGCGCCAGTCGTAGGGATATTTGTGAACGTATTTCTCTTCTTTCAGGAACGAACCCGCTTCTTTGAGTGCCTCAATCACCGCTTGATTGGCATCACCGAGTACATTCAACCCGGCAAACTGACCCGCTTCTGCGGTAAAGTTACCCTCGTCATCCACAGGCGAGATAATCGGCAGACCGTAGCGCTGACCTACGGCAAAGTCTTCTTGACCGTGACCGGGTGCTGTATGAACTAATCCTGTACCGGATTCGGTCGTTACATAATCACCACCAATGACAATTGGACTCTCCCGGTCAAACAAAGGATGGCGGTAGGTGGAATGTTCCAACGCCTTACCTTTGAGGGTAGTTTTTACCGTTAACTCGGTGTCCAAAGTTTGGGAGAGCCGTTCTACCAATTCAGCGGCAACGATTAAGTATTTAAACCCGTTGGATTTTTCCTTTGTATCCGCATTTGAGGCAGCGTCTCGCTTAGATGACGGTCCCCCTTTACTCAAGCCAAAACCAAAGCCTTTCGACTTTTGCTTTGAGGTTTTTTCCGCTTCAGAATCGTCCTCCTCTGACTCTTGAGGAACTTCTACCACCGCATAGTTCAGGCTAGGATTCACGGCAACGGCTAAGTTACCAGGAATCGTCCAAGGGGTCGTCGTCCAGATAGCCACACCCAAATCGGATAAATAAGGGTCTAGCACCGCTGCGATTTCCGGTGCGGCTTTGGTCATTGGGAATGCTGCATAGAGACTGCGGGAGGTATGACCTTCGGGATACTCCAACTCCGCTTCTGCCAGGGCTGTTTGAGAACTGGGACTCCAGTGAACAGGTTTCAATCCCCGATAGATGTAGCCTTTGAGTACCATCTGAGCGAATACGCCGATTTGAGCGGCTTCGTATTCGGGGTTGAGTGTCATGTAGGGATGCTCCCACTCACCCCACACGCCAAAGCGCTTAAAGCCCTCGCGCTGTTCTTCCATGGCTTTGAGGGCAAATTTCCGGGCTTTGCGGCGCAGTTTCAGAGGAGTAAGCTGCTGTCGTTCCTCGGAGTCCATCGCTTGCAGGACTTTCATCTCAATGGGCAAGCCGTGGCAGTCCCAACCCGGCACGTAGCGAACCTTGCGCCCTTGCAGCAGTTTGTATTTATTAATAATGTCTTTGAGAATTTTATTCAGGGCATGACCCATGTGCAGCGAACCATTGGCGTAGGGAGGTCCGTCGTGCAACACGAAAATCTCGCCCGGATTGTGCTGTGACAGTCGCTCGTAAATAGTCTGGTCTGCCCAAAACTTTTGCAGTTCCGGTTCCCGCTTGACAGCGTTCGCCCGCATTTCAAACTGGGTTTTGGGCAGATTTACGGTGTCTTTGTAAGTTTTGGATTCTGTCACAATCTGACTCTGTTGGTTGCTTGTTGTTTGGTGTTTGTTGCGGGTTGTTGGGTAGGGATGCTTACTGCCAACAACCCATGACTCGAATGGGCTAGTCTATCTATTATCGGCGAGAATCTACCCGAGCTTCAACTTTGTTTGGGAGGATTTTCGGAATTGCCGATATCTTGAGCATCATCTTGTGATAGTTCCCGTTCTGTGGGGTCGCCTTGACCGATGGGTTCAGCCGGGGGTGAGAGTTGGGATTCAGGGGCGATTTCTTCGATTGGAGTTTCTGGTGTTTCCCTTGACTCTTGCCTGTCAGCAGCGTAGGATTTCTTGGCTGCTTCTACGAGTTTGGGGTCAGGTTGCTGGGGAGGGTTGAGTTTAGAAGACTCTGAGGTTTTCGCTTCTGCTGCTAGTTCCTCTTGGGGGGATTCCGGTGGTTTTGCCGTTTTCTGTTCAGTAGCCTGTACCTCTGGGGGTGTCGGTTCAGTTACCTCGGTTACTTCTACGGGGACTGTTTGTGCTGTTGCTTCCTCTGATAAGCTTTCTTCTGGCAATACTTCTGGCTCAGGCGTTGTTACTGGAAGCTGAGGAGTTTTATCCTTGGCTTTGGGTTTGCTCAAGATAGTCTTAAGAAAGCCACTCACTCGTCCAAATCTTTTGGGTCGTAGCTTTGTTGATGATAAGTCTCTGACGGGTTCCCTTTCGACTGGCTTTTCTGTTGCTGGGGATCTTGTCGCTTCGGGTTCCTCAGTGACTTCCTCCGTGACTTCTACAGAAGGAGTTGTTGCCTCTGCTGTTTCCTCAGTCGTTTCGGCAGGGGATGCGGCTACGGTTTCAACTTCTTCAGCAAGAGCTTTGACTTCCTCCGTTGCTTGGGTTGCTTCGGCAGGTGACGCTATTTCTTCAGCCGGAGTTTGGACTTCTTCTGTTGCTTGGGTTGCTTCAGTCGTTGCCTGGGTAGGAGATACCTCTGCTGCCACGGTTTCCTCAACCGGAGTTTCAAGGAATTCGACGTCTTCGGGTAGTGGCTCTGTTGTTGCGGCTGTTTCGAGTACTGGAGCAACTGACGGTGTTGCTTTCTCGACTTGCTTCTTGCGGAATAGGCTGGTTACGGGTTGGAATACTACGTTTCGTCCCACCTTTCCTACGGAGGAACTCGCTAATTTTTCCTGGACTTCTAGGGAAATCTCAGTTTTGTAGTCAGGTAAAGTTAGCTCTCGCCGTAAGCTGAGGGTTTGCCAACCCAACCAGCCTAAAAGAGACACGCTTGCCATTTGACTTAGCAGTACTGCACCGGTAATGCGTCCCGCGCCTATCCATAAAACTAGGGCGTAGAAGAAGCCCACACCACTCCAGATAAAGTCGCTTTTGCGGTGGACTTCTGGAAAAAAGAACGCTGCCATGTAGAAGGCAAAGCTACCGAAAGCAATGACTAAGGCTAAGACGTATGGCAACATGAAAGCGGCTACTCCTTACTGTATCTGGTATTCGCGTTTAACGTTTCACGGGCATGGTCGATGCCGGAAAATAACTCCCCTACCCCTATTGTCAACAGTTAGGGGCAATCGGAGCCAAGCACATCGTAACAAGATATTACGTGGGGAGTGTCCGCTTTGGGCGCAATCGCGCTATTTTAAACGAATCCAGACCCGAACTCATTCAGGCAATCTGGTGATTGAGTTGAGAGAATGTTTTGAGTCTCAATGTCTAAACCCCTTGGAAACACTAGTATTTTCTTGTTTTTGAGCAAGGCTTTCCGGGATAATGCGATCGCCTCTTTACGGCTAAAACACAGAATCGGAATCCATCTGTCGCTATAAAAGTAAACGACAACGGTTTTACCAGTCTCCTTCTCCACAGGAAGCGAGTTGTGCCATGGTGAATTCATGGGTTCCTTATCTTATTACTTCTTACATCTACAATACTTTTTCAGTAACGCAGGTTTAATAAAATCTGTCAAAGGTAGTAAGTCTAGAGAAGTAGTTTAGATCGCCTCGCTCTCGGGATGTGGAGGTGCTGGGGAAACATTCAGCTAATTAGTTATTTTTGCAAAGGCATTTTACTCCTTAACTCTTCCTCTAAAATTTATAGTTACTCCAAATTCGCTAAATTCATCTTCTTGGTATGATTTTGAACCTTATTCTGATGAGCTTCTACCTTCTGTAAAAATTCATTCGTTAATTTAGTAAACGCTTTAGCTCCAGAGGAAGTAGGAGTAGCAAGAACAACTGGCATAAAGCTGTCCACAGCTTTGGCAACATTCACATCCATAGGGATACGATTTTTGAACAGAAGATTGGGTGAAAAGTCTTCTGTGACTCGTTTCATAACCTGATTGTAATACCGACCAATTAGACCCCCTGATAAAATAAAAACAATCCCCAAGAGTTGTAAGTTGAACGAAGTGCCAGAGTTGTGGCTTTCTTTGAGTTTAGCAATTCGTCGTTCTAGGAGTTGAATGCCTACAACCGATAGTGGTTCGGGTCGGGCTGGCAGTAAGTAAAAATCACTAGCAACAATACCGCTGCGAGTGAGGAGATTGTAGCCTGGGGCGCAATCTAAGATAATAAAGTCATAGTCATCAATAATCGGTTCTAAAATACTTTTAATGAGTAATTTTTCAAAATGATTCCAAACGTCACTAAAATTTGATTTTTCTTCACTAACTGCTTTATTGTGAAGCATTTCAGAGACTAAGTACTCATCGTATAAGTCAATATCTCCTGGGAGTAAATTTAGTTCTTTGATAGTACAGACGTAGGGTTGAATAACGTCTTTAATCGCCAGTTTACTTTGAATATTGGGTCGAATTGCCTTGTCAATTAGGTGACTTAACGTGCGTCTTGTTTTTCGAGCTTTCGCAAAGTCTTGAGGCGACATTAAACTAAGGGTAGCGCTAATTTGCGTATCTAAATCGACTACTAAAACCCGTTTTTGATGATTTTTTGCCAAGCAAGTCGCCAAGTTGACAGTCAAGGTTGTTTTCCCGACGCCGCCTTTCATGTTAACTGTGGCAATAACCAATCCCATGACCTAAAATCCTCTTGGAGAACGCTGCCTTGTTTCTTACCAGTTAATCCAGATTACATCAGTGCTGGATCTGTTGTAACAGTCCTTCAGCAGGTTCTGAAATTTAACGGTTTTCAGGCAACAGTAACAGTATAAGATATTAAGCTATTTTAAGCATCGATTCAGATGCTACTTGTGCCTTTGACTCCTCTGTAGTTCGAGGCGGCACTACAGAATGCTAAACTGTATTAGCTATTTTTGAAGGGTGATGCTCCCACAGCTTTAGAAAATCGCTGTACAAATTCTCGCGTTAACTCGGTAAAGGCTCTAGCACCCGTTGAGGTGGGTTCTGTGAGGACAACAGGTTGGAATTGATCAACCGCTTTGGCAACGGCAACATTTGTGGGGATTTCGGTCGTAAATATTTTATCTTCGCCAAAATCTGCACTGACTCGATTTTTAATTTTTGTTGCCATCCTTGTGGCATGACCGAGAGAAGAAAAGACAATACCGAATAGTTCAATTTTCGTGCGATCGTAGTGTTTAAGTTTTTTGATATGACCTTCCAAAATTCCCATTCCCACAACAGATAGGGGCTCTGGCTTAGTAGGTATCAAATAAAAGTGACTGGCAATAAGTCCACTGCGAGTCAGCAAATTGTCTCCCGGCGGGAAATCTAAGAAAATCCAATCATAGCTACTTATCACTGGCTGAAGAATAGTGCGGATTAGGGAGTTTTCCAAGCTATTCCAATTTCTTTCAAAATCTTGCTGACTGCTGTTGGTTTTAGAATAAAGAAGTACAGCTAAGAGAAAATCATTGTAAAGTTCAATATTACCCGGTAATAAGTCAAGTCCATTTACGTTACAGATATTGCGCTGAATAATATCGTGAATAGAAAAATGTGACTGAGGATTCGGTTGAATGGTTTGATTGACTAACTGTTTTAAGGTTCGCTTTTCTTTCCTGAGTTGAGCAAAGTTAAGGGGAGGCATCAGGCTAAGAGTAGCATTAATTTGGGTATCGAGATCGACGATTAGTACCCGCATCGCTCTATCTTTGGCAAGACAAGTTGCCAGGTTGACGGTGACGGTTGTTTTGCCGACACCACCTTTCATGTTGACGATTGAAATGACGTGTCCCATCCGCTGTGGTATCTACAGATGGTAATTATCATAGTCTGATATGCAATCTGTCTGACGTAAAGGTAGCGATTGGTTCCAGACATTGGCGGCTCTTTTGGCTTGATGACATGGTTTTCGCAGCTTAGGGGAACGCCCAAGAAGCTGAGGAGACTGACTGCCAGCTATTCTTTTAGTCCTGTGCTAGGGGGTAAAGGGGCTAGAGACGCAAGACATTAGTCCAACATTAACTTATTGTAGAACAGGCGAGACGCCTGTTTAATGATAATAATTAAAAAAAGAGGCAAGGTACAATGAAGGTTATTGCCGTTTATCACAATAAAGGCGGAGTAGGCAAAACAACAACTGTCGTTAATTTAGCAGCCGCCATCCGCAAAAGAGGGAAGAGAGTGCTGATTGTTGACTTAGACAGTCAAGCTAATACGACATTCGCTACCGGTTTAATCCAGTTTGATGATGAAGTATTTGATGATATTAAAGACTCAAATATTCTTCATGTCTTGCAGTCAGAAGAATTCTATACTATAGAAGAAATCGCAAGACAATCCCAATTCAATAATCCAGAATTAGATGTTGTTCCTTCCCATATCGATTTGATGCAATATGAGAACGAACTCAATCAACTAGATTACAGCCGCTTAATCCTCATTGATAAATTAGAAGATGTTAAAGATAACTATGATGTTGTCCTCATCGATACCCCTCCTTCCTTAAACCTTTATGCGAGAATAGCGTTAATTGCTGCTGATTATTTAATCATTCCATCAGACCTAAAACCTTTTGCCAATCAAGGATTGGTTAATGTCAAAGAATTTATTAAAAAAATTGATGGATTCAGACGACAAATCAGAAAAGAATCTCTGGAAATTTTAGGTGTTCTTGCCTGTAAAATTTCAACAAATTCTCGATTTATTCAATCAACTCTAAAAAAGCGCCTAGAGTCCCTGCAAAATCGATATGGTCTGAAGGTGATGGAAACAGTAATCTATGATAGAGATGACTTAGCAAAATGTGCTGAAAAAAGCCGGGAAATTGATGGTATAGAACGAGTAGAACCCCAGTCCATACTAGATTTTAAGCCCGATTCTATGGCAGCACGTGAATTTGAGTTGCTAGCGATAGAGGTTTTGCGAAAAATAGGAATGGAAGAATGAAATTATCGACTTCACTTGTCGCTGTTAGAAAAATTAATTCTGCCATTCCTCGCTCAAATTTCTCACAAGAGGAGCTAGACTGTGGTGCCCAAGTGATTTTAGCAGCTCAAGGAGTCATAAATCCTATTATTCTGCGTCGAACAAATCTAGACTCTTACGAGGTAGTTGATGGAAATTTTGAGTATTACGCGGCGGTTAGGGCAAGAGAAATAAATCCTCGTAAGGGCGAGATGATCGGAGCTTTTATTATTGAGGACGAGAATGAGGAGGCAATCAAAAAGCAAATTCAATTATTCAGAAAACCCAAGTTAGCTGTTTCAAAGCCTAAAATCTCTGGTTTAGATAACAATAGTATTCGCTTAACCACTATAGAGTCACAAATGGCTACCCTGAACTCTCAACTAACCCATCTTGAAGCACGCTTAGAAAATCAGATCGGTGAAGTGAAGATAGAACAGCGACGCGATATCCAGATTTTAGACGCTAGGCTGAAGGCAATTGAAAGTAGACTGCTCAAACCGATTGAACCCTTAGAAGCTCTGAATAATCTAACGTTGCCTGAACTAACGTCTAGCCTAGAGCCTAATGGTGTGAATGTTAAAGTTATTGAAAAAATTGTCAGGGAGCGGGATAAGAATGGCAAGTTTAACTCATGTGGGGAGGTAATTAGTCGGGTTAAAGGTTTAGGGGAGAAAACAATGATGAAGATTTTGGACTGTTTTTCGGGTTAGTGAAAGAAGGCAGACTTCCATTTAACTGCTCAGTTGAACGAAGGCAGAAAGCTTCGTACAAAGTCACTGGAGGCGATCGCATTACCTTTGCTTCTTAGGTTACTACATAAGTCAAAAATTATCCCCAGGTCTATCATTTAGCATCATTGTTTCTTCATTTTCCATCGCATCTTCTTCCTCATCACCTTCTAAAGCTGGTTTTTCTTGTTCCCAATCTTCAATCTGTTCAGTCTCACCTTCATAGTCATTCGCTCCGTGAGTATACTGAACCTCTGGTAATATCGGTTCTCCTTCTGCACTTTCGATAAAAATGGTAGATTCTTCCTCTAATAAGAACGCTTCATCCTCCAGTTGGTCGGTTAAAGTGGGTGGCACGAGAGACTGATTGTAAGCCTGAAACTCTTCCAGAGAAAATATAGCTCCGCTTCTCATGGCAAAGTTAAGGTTTTGTTCATCCAATTGAGCTTCAAACAGACAAGCATTGGTAAGATTAGCTGAGGTAACATTTGCACCTCTGAGGTCAGCCCTTGATAAATCAGCTCCTTCTAAGTAAGCGCCAGAAAGATCGGCTTGCGAGAGATTAGCACCCACAAGACTTGCCCAAGTCAAATTAGCTTTTTGTAGGTTGGCACCTGCTAAATTAGTGCCGAGTAACTCAGCCCCTGATAAATTCGCCTCCTCTAAGTTGGCTTCTGCTAGCATCCTGTAATTTAGACAGGCTTGTGCCAAATTGATGTGAGCCAAGCTGTGTCTGATTCGCTGCCAAAAGGCGGTGGGAGAAAGGGCTACCGTTCGACCTATAAAACTTAACAACTGGTCAGCATCAAACTCTTGGGGTACGTCAGGATTGCCGCACGGACAAAAGGGAACGTTAGCTTCTCGCGCTATCGTACAGAGTAATAAAAAGATATTAAGTCCGACAGTCGCATCAATTTGCAAGGCATTTAAAGGGTTTTGGATAGCACGCAACTCGTTTTGAGCGTGATGAGCAATGCCTTCATCTAGCCACCGTCCCCGACAGTAAGCCCGATAGAAGCGATAGAGGCGTTTAAACAGCAGGGGGAAGGAAAAGAAATTGGCATTGCGCTTTTGCTCCCGTCGCAGGCGCTCAATCACCAATTCTTCTATATCTTTTGATACCAAACCATACCCTAGCAGCGCGTAAAGATGCTGGGCGACATCAAGGGGCGAGTTAATCGCAAAGGAAATTTCACCGTAGGCATCTTGCGCTTGTTGGGTTAGTGCCTCAAGCTGAAGGGCAATTTCTTCAGCCCCCAAGTATTCTCCCAAGCTTGGGTGAGAGAATTCAACGCGAAGGTGAGAGGGCAACAGTTGCTTGTTTCTTACCAAGTGTGGGT
>NZ_JADEWY010000002.1 GCF_015207375.1 Coleofasciculus sp. LEGE 07092
TTATGATTGAAACTGAGTTATGGGTAACTTTCCCATCTCCCCCATCTTCCCACTCCCCACTCCCTTCCTAAAATGTTTCAAGCAACTCGTCGGCGTCTAGCGCTTTGGTATACGACTGTAACAGCAGTACTGCTGTTAGTGTTTGCTACGGCTGTTTACTTATACGTTCGCAGTACCTTAATTGAGCGGGTTGATGATACTCTTAAACACGTGGTGGAGGTAGTAGAGCGATCGCTCGTGATTCAGCAGGTGGATGAATCTGTTATTCCCTACCGAATTAACGTTGAATCCAGTTTCCGAGATAATGTTGAAGCAGTAGAAGACGATCGCATTGAGTTGGAATGGTTCAGTCCTAGGGGTGAGTTGCTATGGTCAACTTTTTCTGAGCCGTTGGATATTCCCTTACACCCCAAACAAACTGGGGAAACTGTATATCTAGCCGATAACCACCTTTTGCGTCAGTTCACCAAACGGATGGAAATCGGGCGTTACGTTTTGGGCTACTTGCGGGTAAGCCATCCCTGGTTTGAGGTGACGAAACCGATTCGTCAGCTTATTGTAGATTTGACACTGGCAACAGTGGTCATGATTTTATCTACGGCGGCGATTGGCTGGTTGCTGTCAGAACTGGCAATGAAACCGGTGCGGGAGTCTTATCAACGTCTTAAGCAGTTTACGGCGGATGCCTCCCACGAGTTGAGAAATCCGATTGCTACCATTCAGACTAACGTGCAGGTTGCCCTTGCTGATCCGGATATGGACCCTCAATGGCAACGCCAGCAACTGAAGGTGGTGGAACGGTTAACCCAGCGATTGGGACGCTTGGTGAATGATTTGTTGTTTTTAGCTCGTGTCGATAGCGGCATGGTACAACCGGAATGGCAGACGGTTCCCTTAGATGCGTTACTGCTTGAGGTGATTGAAGAGCAACAACTCGTTGCCGCCGAAAAAGGAATTGCTTTATCTCTGCATATTGTCGAAACACCCCATCCCGATTTTGGATTTTCTATTGCCGATTTGGGGAAGTCTGCGGCTGTTGAGTTAGATGAAGTTGCCTTGCAGGGTTCAGTCTCTCAATTGAGTGCAGGTGCCACCCAAACGCCAAAAACCGATGAGGATGCATTTACCCTTCAGGGAGACTGGAACCAGTTAGCTCGTTTGTTTACTAATCTGGTAAGTAACGCCCTACAATATACTCCATCGTCTACCGAAGAATTGAGTAAGGCATGGGTGCAAGTTCAATTACAACAGCTCAAATCTCCTGGGAAGGGGGGACGCCATGCTCTATCCCTGATTCAGGTGCAAGTGCGTGACAATGGTATCGGCATTTCTGAATCTGCATTACCTCATATTTTTGATCGCTTCTATCGAGCCGACCCTGCCAGAACCTATACTACCGCAGCCGGTTCGGGGTTGGGATTAGCGATCGCCAAAGCAATCATAGAAAATCACCACGGTAATATTCAAGTTGAGAGCGGTATCGAAGGCGGCACAACGGTAACGGTGATTTTACCTGCCTATAAACCCGATGCGCATAAACGGACATATGTCAATAATTAGAGACATGGGTTAGCCCTTTCTCAAATGGCACATTGGTGAGATTGAGCCGATACTTCCACCTTCGACACCCTGTCTCTATCAAAATTTCTCGATTTTCTAAATGTACCTGAGCATATGCTTCCTGTGGTAGATGCACAGCTAACCCTTTGTCTTTTAGCTTATGAAGTATGCTCATAGAGTCAGTCGCTATCTTGAGCTAATGGTTGAATGCAAGTGATTGTTACTTGCAGCTAAAAAAGGTCGGCAAATGTGGGAGAATAGCGAAGGACAGATTGTCGGGAGTAGTAAATTTAAGATCGTTATCAATTCAGCATTTCAATTTGACTTTTGTAGAGACGCACTCTAGGGTGTTTCTTTACCCTTTTTAGACTTTCATCTTTATCACAGAAAAGGAAAATCATAATGACTGACAATACAGCATTTTTGGAAAAAGTTAAGAACCAGGGTCACTTAGAAGATATCTACGATGCCCGCGACGTTACAGAAGTCGTGTACCGCACCATGCGAGATTTGATGTCTACAGAAGCGGCTGATCGGGTTGGGAATGAATTGCGGGACAAAAAAGAAGCTGTACCGTCACCCAAAGAAGTTCCCCAAAAAGAAGTTGCCGATCTTTGGAAAGATACTAATCCCATTGTAGGTTTCTTGAGTCGCGTTCGACCCCCTCTCAATTTTGATGGTGATACCTTCCTGTTTCGGATTTCTCAAGAAGCGAGTTTACCAAAGGGTGTCGCAGCCGAAACAGTAGTACAAGCTATATTTTCTGCAACTAAAGAGCAATTGTCACCCGAACGAGTTGAGGAAATTGCGACCTTTTTACCAGACAAAATCCGGCAAATGTGGAAAAGAGCCTAGATATCGCTCTTTTGTCACTCTCCCTAGAGCAAACTCTGAAAGCCTTACACAGAGTTACTTTCACTTGTCGATAAGCCCGAAAATCCGCCCAGAGTTCAAACTCCGGGCTAATAGTTTAAGTCCACGCTTTGTGGACTAACACTCTTATCCAGTCGTATGCAAGACGAATGCAAGCTATGAGACAGTTTACACCGATTGAATGACACTAAAGAGAAGATTCAATCGTGAAGGACACAGATTGACACAGAGGACTTAATAATTAATCAGTGTTACTGCGATCGCACTTTATGCCACTTTTTCAGTATCGTTGGAAGATGATTCGACTAGCATTGGATCGATATCTTGGCTCTTGTCGCGTTGCAGAAATTCATCGAGAAGTTGGAAGAAATAATCAAATGCAGCTTTTTCATCAATACAGGTTAGTAAAATAAGTTTGTCCCAAGCGCTAACAGTACGGATGGATAAGCGGGTTTGTAGCCAGGGTTGGAAGTTTTTGTAAAAGTCACTTTCGGCTTCCGTATTTGTGATACCTGCTTCCCTTCGCGCAAAGCGATAGCCAAGAAGAAACATCCGCAAATTCGTAATGGAGGCAGTTCCCAGGTACAATCCCGGTTTTATTTGGATTTTTTCTAATAGGTCAAATAATGTACTCATTGCGGCAATTAACTCCATTGAATCGCATCTTTAAAACTCTTCAATCACTTTAACGTCAAATTCATTCGACAAGGAGGTAAAATCTTTGAGCCAAGCGTCTGGTGCTAGCCCTTCTTTTGAAAGATTGTCAAATATTTTTCCATAGACTTCAATACCATAGTAAATCCCATTTTCAGTAATGGTTTCAGCACAACCCTGTTGTTCAAGGCGATCGCTAAGGATAAAATCTTCATTGTCATATCGGGTGGAAAGTCGCCAAAGTTTTCCCGAAACTTTACGTTGTTTGAGCCATCGTTAAAGGGAGTGGGGAGTAGGGAGTGAGGAGATGGGGAAGTTACCCAGAACTCAGTTTCAATCATAATTTTTCAGGAGTCTTACCTGCACCCCAGCTAACCCTTACCCTTCAACTTCCGCTACCATCAACAGCGTCTCAAGCACCGAATCCGGATTAAGACTCATCGAATCAATTCCCTGTTCGACTAAGAACTTCGCAAACTCCGGATAATCGCTGGGGGCTTGACCGCAAATGCCAATTTTACGCCCTTTTTCTTTAGCCGTTGCGATCGCCATTTTCACCATCCGCTTGACACTCGTGCTACGCTCATCAAAAATATGAGCAACTAAAGCCGAATCCCGGTCTAAACCCAGCGTTAATTGTGTCAAATCATTAGAACCAATCGAGAAACCATCAAATACCTCGGCAAACTCATCGGCTTCAATCACATTACTCGGTAACTCGCACATCACATAAACCTGTAACCCATTCACTCCCCGTTCCAGACCATTTTTTGCCATCTCTGCCAACACCTGACGCCCTTCATCGGGAGTGCGGCAGAAGGGAATCATCGGGATAACATTCGTTAAACCCATTTCATCCCGCACCCGCTTGATTGCCTGACATTCTAAAGCAAAGGCTTCCCGGTATTTGGAATCACAATAACGAGAGGCACCGCGCCACCCCAGCATCGGGTTTTCTTCCTTCGGCTCAAAGGGCTTACCTCCCAAAAGGTTGGCGTACTCGTTGGTTTTAAAGTCAGACATTCGCACAATGACCGGCTTGGGATAGAATGCCGATGCGATCGCACCAACCCCGTAAGCCAATTTATCCACAAAAAACAGGGGCTTATTCTTATAGAGTTTGGTCTTTTTGGCAATTTGCGCTTTAACCGATTCATCCTCCAACTCGTCGTAGTGAATCAATGCCAAAGGATGAATTTCGATATGATTGGCAATAATAAATTCCAACCGTGCCAACCCTACCCCATCACAGGGAATTCCTGCCAAACCGAACGCCTGTTCTGGGTTGCCCACATTCATCAGAATTTGAGTGCGAGTGTGGGGCAAATTATCCAACATCGTCTCTTGCACCTCGAAGGGTAACAAACCGTTGTAAACCCGTCCTTCATCCCCTTCAGCACAGCAAATTGTTACCTCTTGACCTGTTTTCAAGACATCTGTAGCATCAGTGCAGCCCACAATCGCCGGAATTCCCATCTCCCGTGCAATAATTGCCGCGTGGCAGGTGCGTCCGCCTTGGTTGGTGACAATGGCGCTAGCTTTCTTCATTATCGGTTCCCAGTCAGGGTCTGTCCGATTCGTCACCAAGACTTCACCGGGTTGGAACAAGTGGATTTTGCTTGCATCCAGAATCACCCGCGCCTTACCTTGACCAATTGCCGCGCCGACACTGCGACCTGTCACTAAAATATCACTGTGGTCTTTCAGTTGGTAACTCCGCAGGACTTGGCTAGATTTCTGGGATTGTACTGTTTCTGGACGGGCTTGGACGATAAATAACTCACCCGTCGTACCGTCTTTTGCCCACTCAATATCCATCGGTGTATAGACACCCCGAACTTGGGAATAGTGGTCTTCAATCTGCACTGCCCAACGCGCCAGTTGTAGAATTTCGTCATCGGTGATGCAAAATTGTTGCTGGTCGGACTTGGATACCTTAATATTTTTCGTTAGCTTGGAACCCCCGTCATCGTAGACTAGTTTTGCTTGTTTGCTTCCCAAGCGTTTATCGATAATCGGGCGGAATTTCTCATTAAGAGTTGGCTTGAACACCAGGTATTCATCCGGGTTAACCGCACCCTGCACCACGTTTTCCCCTAACCCGTAAGCTGCGGTAATCAGTGCGGCGTTTCTAAAACCGGTTTCCGGGTCAATCGAGAACATGACGCCAGAGGATGCTAAGTCAGAACGTACCATTTTTTGGACGCCAACGGAAAGGGCAACGTCGAAATGGTCAAAATTATTATGCTGGCGGTAGGAGATAGCGCGATCGGTAAATAGGGAGGCAAAGCACTTGTGGGTAAATTCTAAAACACTTTTGAAGCTGTGAACGTTCAAATAGGTTTCCTGCTGACCTGCAAAGCTAGCATCTGGGAGGTCTTCCGCTGTAGCCGAGGAACGAACAGCAACGTCTGTCCCTTCCCCATAGCGATCGCATAATTTCTGATACGCCACACCAATCGCCGTTTTCAGTTCTGGGGGAAATTCCATACTCAGAATTAATCTCCGGGCTTTCTTGCCCCGATGTTGGAGGTTACTGACATCATCCACATCCAGGTCAGCGAAAAGTTTGCGCAACTTGGTTTCCAAACCGGCTTGTTCGATGAAGTGACGATAGGCGTAAGCGGTGATGGCAAAGCCAGTGGGAACGTTAACGCCTTTCGGCTGTAGTTGTCGGATTAGTTCGCCGAGGGAGGCATTTTTGCCGCCAACTATGGGGATATCCTCTATCCCGATTTCATCAAACCAGAGAATCAGAGCGTTATCTTTTGCGGTTTGGGTAGATGTCACTTGGGTAGATGTCAGCATAACTCTTTTCTTGTCACGACTAATTTCAGTCTAACTTTATAAAATATTTGGGATCGTTACGAAAATGTCCAAAATTAATTTGAACGCGGACAGATTTCCTATATTATTTATGCCACGGACAGACTAAAATAATTGTTTGATATAGCATCTAGCTGGTTTTACGCTTTTTTATAATTCCAGCTTTTCGTTATCAAAATTTGATAATTCTTTGCCATTGTTAACCCAATTGCAGCAAGTTAAAAATTATGATAATATTGAATGTTGAGTAAAGTAGTAGAACGTTTACCCTAGCGATCGCATTCTTTAAGAAATTACTGGAAAAACCGATAACCTATCCGCTACGTCTGCTACAAAATCCGTTACCAGTCGTTTAGAAATCCTGGCGCGACAGTAGAGACGAAGTCTCGATTAATTAGCTGTCAGGTTTTCCGAGCATAAGTGTCGGCAATAGTGCGATCGCGCCTCTCTCATCTCAAACCCAACGTCCTTATCAGAATGTCCCATCCCCTAGATATATCGCACCTCTACCAGATGTAACGCCTATGTATCGTCTTGCCAGTTTACCGACTGCAACAAATCGAGACAGAGTAGAGTGGCGATCGCTTATCGGAAAAGTCACAATGACAAATGTATAGGAAAACAATTCCCTACTCCCTCAACTCGTGGCAATCTCGCTATAGTAGCTTCATCGCCAGTCATCATGAACCACTCACCCAATCCTTCAAGCCCCTGCCCCCGCTACCAAATGATTCGAGAATTGGGGCGAAATCGTGCTGGGGGACGCATCACCTACTTGGCAAAAGACAACAAGACTCAAGAAACTGTCGTTGTTAAACGGTTTCTCTTTGCCCAAGAAAACTCCAATTGGTCGGGTTTCAAAGCCTACGAGCGAGAAATTCAGGTGTTGCAAGGGTTCGACAATCCCGGCATTCCCCGCTACCTCGATTCCTTTGAAACCAAAGCGGGATTTTGCATGGTGCAGGAGTACAAAAATGCTCAATCTTTAGCCATACCGCGCACTTTTGAACCTGAGCAAATTAAGAAAATTGCCCTCTCAATTCTAGAAATTTTAATTTACTTACAAAATCGCCTTCCCGCCGTCATCCACCGAGATATAAAACCCGAAAATATCTTAGTAGACGAGGAACTAAATGTATACTTGATAGATTTTGGTTTTGCTCGAATTGGTAATGGGGAAGCCGCAATGAGTAGTGTTGCTGCTGGCACCTTTGGGTTTATGGCACCGGAACAGATATACAACCGCCAACTTAGTGAAGCAACGGATCTTTATGGCTTAGGTGCAACGCTGATTTGCTTGCTGACAGGGACAAAATCTACGGCAATGGATACCCTCATTAACGAAGAAGGTTGCATTCATTTTCAGCATCTCCTGCCTAAACTTAGCCTACGCTTTGTCAGTTGGCTGGAAAAGATGGTAAAGCCCAAAGCCAAAGAACGTTTTATTGACGCGGCGGTAGCGTTGGACGCTCTGCATTCCATCGATTTGATTCGCACACCCGAGGTGAAATTCAGCCAAGTGATGCTGGAGTTTAATACAACCCAAATGGGAGAAAAACTCACACAAACCATTACCGTTGAAAATGCTATCCCAGAAACAGTATTAGAAGGGAATTGGGAAGTTGATCCCCATCCCAGTGATCCGCGTTTTAGAACCAAAAATTCTCATCTTTGGATTTCCTTTGAACCCGCTAGCTTTCAAGGTAATCAGGTAGATTGTAACATCACCGTTGATACCAATCGACTGATGGCAGATAAAACCTACAACCGCCGAATTTTATTGCATACGAATTCTTCACCCGAAACTTACGTTTTAGAGCTTAACGTTCATACCAATCCCATACCCCTCCTAAAACCTCCTTACATTTCCTTAGGCATAGTATTAGGTATGTCTCTAATTTGTACTCGGTTGTGGACGGAGTTAGCGTCTTTATTTGTGACACAAATACCTGCATTGGGGTACTGGCTGGGAACGGGATTTATGGTAGGTTTTCTAGGGGGAGCAGTCTTGAGTGCAATTGGAGTAAGAGGAGTACAAATTACTAAAATTGCTTCCTCTCTTATCGCTATAATGATGTTATTTGTTATCTTTGTCGCTGGTTTAATTGGTACGTTTCTGACTGCATTGGTAGGTTTGGCTGGTTTAATTACAGGATTTACGACTGGGGCAGCGATTAAAAATCATCGAGAGCGGGGCTATAACCCCAAAATGGCGGCTACTATTCCCCTATTAATGACGGGATTGGGGATGAGTTTGGCTATGGGAATAAATTTCGGATTCTTAAATTTCTGGATATTGATATCGGCGATTGGCACCAGTCTATCTCTGGTGGGAACTCTCTTCAATCCCTATTGGCAGCGACAGAAACTCTTAGAGCAATATAACCAGTCTGCTCAAAAGAGACGCTTGATTAAACCGTAGAGGGTGTTTGAAAAGCTGTGAGTACTGGGGTGTCAGACCTGATTCATTGTGAAGAGAGAAAAATTAGGGCAGCCAGAAACTTTTATAGCGGTTTGCAACTCAATAGACTATATTTTGACCCCCCTAGCCCCCCTTGTTAAGGGGGGAACTGTACCACACCGACTCGCAAAGTGCTTTAAATTTCACGCTACCGAGCCGTAGTACCCCTATCCCATCTGCAGTTTTACAAAGTCAATCACGACTGGAAGCCCTTCTTGAGTTTTCAAATTTGTAAAAACAAAGGGTTTTTTACCTCGCATTTTCTTAGCGTCACCTTCCATAACACCCAAATCAGCACCTACCGAAGGAGCTAGATCCATTTTGTTAATCACTAATAAGTCAGATTTGGTAATTCCTGGTCCTCCTTTTCGAGGAATTTTATCACCAGCAGCTACGTCAATGACATAAATTGTTAAATCGACGAGTTCCGGACTAAATGTTGCCGCTAGATTGTCGCCACCACTTTCTAAAAACACTAGATCTAAGTCAGCAAATTGCTGTTCTAGCTGTTCAATTGCTGCCAAATTCATGGAAGCATCTTCCCGAATGGCAGTGTGGGGACAACCGCCCGTTTCCACGCCCAGAATGCGATCGCTCTCTAGCGCCTGACTCCGTACCAAAAACTGGGCATCTTCTTGGGTGTAGATATCATTCGTCACCACAGCAATCTGATAGGATGAGCGCATCGCCTTACACAAAGCGTCTAATAGCGCAGTTTTCCCTGAACCCACAGGACCAGCAATTCCGACACGAAAAGCATTCATCGACCGTCTCCTGGGTCAAATACCAACAGGACTTATAAAAATGTTACTACCGACTAAACGTTCTAGTTCGCTCACAACCCGATCCAACTCCTCCACAATGGGAGTTGAACCCTGGGTGCGAAATGCTCTGACTAAAGCGCGATAGTACCACAACGTGCCATCTTTGCCACCTTTGAAACGTTGCCACAAGTCTTCCCCCGACTGACGATAATCCTTCAGAATAGACCTAACATTGTGCAGTTTATCGGCGGCTGAAACTAAACATACCGAAGCTGATGCGGTAGGGATATGAGCAATATAAGCTTCTTTGCGCTGACGCCAAGGGGGTTTGGGCGTTGTATCGGAATCGGTACACCCCTCGACAATTTCAGTGACAGTATCCCCAAAGCGACGGCGAATTTCTGCGCGGGTAGCTGCACCACCTTGGTCTTCAATGGCATCATGAAGTAAAGCGGCGATCGCTTCATCCTCATTAGCACCATAGTCTAGGGCGATACTAGCAACAGCCAGCAAATGAGTAATGTAGGGAACACCACTGCCTTTGCGAGTCTGGTTGGCGTGCAGTTGAGTCCCAAAGGTTAAGGCTTCTGTAAAGCGTTCTGAAAGTTTCATATCATAAAATACAACAAAAGTCAACACTAGCAAATAATCAGTTAAGTCTAAAGGCTCTACCTTTGTCAAGCTAACGCTATTGGGCTGACCGCGATAAACTGAAGCCAGAGAGCATCTTTAAGAGTAACTGTGCTGTCATGACTAATCGCCTTGCCCAATGCCAAAGTCTCTATCTGCGCAAGCATGCAGAAAATCCGATCGATTGGTGGTCGTGGTGCGATGAAGCCCTGGAAACAGCTAAGGCGGAAAATAAGCCGATTTTCCTGTCGATTGGTTACTCTAGCTGTCACTGGTGTACGGTGATGGAAGGGGAAGCGTTTTCCGATCAGGCGATCGCAGACTGTATGAATGCCAATTTTTTACCCATCAAGGTAGACCGGGAAGAACGCCCCGACCTTGATAGCATTTATATGCAGGCGTTGCAGATGATGACCGGTCAAGGTGGCTGGCCCCTCAATATATTCCTGACACCAGAAGACCGAGTACCGTTTTATGGCGGCACGTATTTTCCTGTAGATCCCCGCTATGGACGCCCCGGATTTTTGCAGGTGTTGCAAGCGATTCGCCGCTTCTACGATAGTGAAAAAACGAAACTGCAAACCTTTAAAGAAGAAATTTTGGGGCATCTCCAGAAGTCAGTACTCCTGCCAGCATCCGGGCAACTGAGTGCTAATTTACTCCTGTTAGGTTTGGAAAAAAATACTAGTGTTATTAGTGGTGGCAGTTACGGACCGAGTTTTCCCATGATTCCCTATGTCGAACTCGTTTTGCGGGGAATTCGTCTTAAGGGAAATTCAGAACAGGATGCCCGCCAAGCTGCAGTTGAGAGGGGTTTAGATTTAGCAAAGGGCGGCATTTACGATCATGTAGGCGGCGGCTTTCACCGCTACACGGTTGATGCGACTTGGACGGTGCCTCACTTTGAAAAAATGCTCTACGATAACGGACAAATCGTGGAATATCTGGCAAATTTGTGGAGTACAGGTATCCAAGAAGCCGCCTTTCAAAGAGCGATCGCTGGTACTGTAAAATGGCTGAAGCGGGAAATGACATCTCCTCAAGGGTTCTTTTACGCGGCTCAAGATGCCGATAGCTTCACACAACCCCAAGCAGCAGAGCCAGAAGAAGGGGCATTTTACGTCTGGAGCTATCGCCAATTGCAACAACTCCTCACCTCCTCAGAATTCGCAGAAATTCAAGAAGAATTTACCCTTACCCCGGAAGGGAATTTTGAAGGTCAAAATGTTTTGCAGCGCCATCATTCAGAACGGTTAAGCGACACCTTAGAAACCGCTTTAGCCAAACTGTTTGCAGTGCGTTACGGTTCTCCCCCCGATGGGATAAAAACCTTTCCGCCAGCACGGAACAATCAGGAGGCAAAAACAGGTAAATGGCTCGGTCGTATTCCCCCCGTCACGGATACGAAAATGATTGTAGCTTGGAATAGCTTGATGATTTCCGGTTTGGCACGGGCTTATAGCGTGTTCCATCAACCCGACTACATGAAACTAGCCGTAGCTGCGGCTAATTTTATCCTGAACCATCAATGGGTGGAGGGACGCTTCCACCGCCTCAACTACGATAATCAACCCTCCGTGCTGGCGCAGTCAGAAGATTATGCCCTATTTATCAAAGCACTGCTGGACTTGTCTCAGGCTTCGATGGGAATGGGCTTCAGCCGTGAGCGTCAGCCGAACGGGAATGGGGACAAAGCGGCTCAATTCCCAAGTCCTAACCCTTGGCTAGAAAATGCCCTTAAATTACAGGAGGAGTTTGATGAATTCCTCTGGAGTGTGGAATTAGGGGGTTACTACAACGCATCGAGTGACAGCAGTAGGGATTTGTTGGTGCGGGAACGCAGTTATATTGATAATGCTACGCCCTCTGCCAATGGAGTAGCGATCGCTAACTTAGTTCGTCTGGGATTACTGACTGAAAATCTAGCTTACCTCGACCGAGCCGAACAAGCCCTGCAAGCTTTTAGTAGTATTATGAATCAATCCCCCCAAGGCTGTCCCAGCTTATTCACCGCCCTTGATTGGTTCCGCAACTCCACCCTAATTCGGACGAGTAGCGACCAAATCACCTCTCTGATTGACCAGTATTTACCGACGAGTATGCATCGGTTAGAAACAAATTTACCAGAAGATGCCGTAGGCTTAGTCTGCCAGGGACTCAGTTGCAAACCAACAGCTCACACGCGGGAACAGTTACTGGCGCAGGTGCAGCAAAGTCAAACTCGGGGTTGAGGGATTTGCCCTGATTTACTGACAATCACTTCATGCGCCCTCACCCCCAACCTCTCTCCCTCTGGGGCAGGGGAGCCAATCTATCCGTGTCAACTTAAGCGATCGCCTTTGCTAATTGCACGTTTACATCTGGTATTATTCGGGTTAACTATCGCTAATAATAAATTTCTCCCATCGCCACGTTTTTCCCTAGGGTGCGTTTAGGTTCAGTAGGGTGTAGGGGGAAGAGCAAGAACTGCCGGAATTCACCACACCCCCTCTTTGTAAGAGTCAACCAAAACGAGGGCGACACCCGATTATTCAACAAAAAAATGGGATACACGACCAAACGGCATTGGTTAGAAATCGCCGAGTACGTTTCCCTAGCGGGTTCTGCACTCAGTACAGTTGCGGCAGCCGTTTCCCAGCAGCTTGTCTATGTGAGTGTGACAGCACCCCTAACCCTGGCAGTATTTTGCAATATCATTAACCGACAGCGATCGCAGCAACTCTACCAACAGCAAACCCATTCCCTGGTTGCAGATATACGCTCTGGGGTTGAATGCCTGCATCAGCAAATCCATTCGCCATCCAATACCCCAAACCCGCAACCGTTGCACCAAGCCCCAGTCAACTGTACAGATTTCTCTGTGACTAGCCCAGTCGAGCCGTCAGTCCGTACCTGGGCAATTCCGATTAACCAACACCTAGAACATCTTAAACCCGATGACTACTGCTTGGTGACGGGCTGTTCTGGCAGTCGTGCTGTATTAATGGAAGCGTTAGAAAAAACACAGCAACGCCTGATTATAGTCAGTCCTTGGCTGACGCAATCGAGCATTAATGGCGAAGTGGTGCAGGGGTTTGCTAAAGCGCTAGAGCGTCGGGTTAGCATCCATATCGGCTGGGGACACCTGAGTGATAGGGGTTGGAGTAAACCTTCCACCATCAATCGTCAGCAATTCCTGAAAGCTATCGTCCAAAAAAACCAGGGTTGGAAGTACAACGCCCTGCCGGAATTAGAACAGCTAGAGCAGCGGTATTTAGGACAATTTCGGCTGAAGCTGCTTTTTACCCCTGAAAAGTTCTTGGTATCGGTTAGCCCTACTTCTGCTGAATGCACCAATTCGTTTGCCTTGTTAGGAAGTCATAACATCCTCACTTGGGATGGAAACAGTAAAGAACGAGAAGTAGGATTGAGAACGAATGACCCTCGGCTTATTAGCGATTTGATTGCACGATTTGACCAAGCGGCAAACTACGATAGTACCAGTTGGGGGGTTTCAAAGCAGCCATTAGAGGCGATCGCTGCTTATCGTAGCATCGTTGAGATAGAGTCTGGCAGTGCAATAGCTTATAGCCAACTGGCTGGAGTCCTGATGAGTCAGGGGAAACTAGCCGAAGCAATTGCTGCCTACCGGAAACTATTGCAACTTGAACCCAGGAATAGTGTGGCTTATGCGAGTTTGGGGAATGCCTTATTTGCCCAAGGAAATCAATCCGAAGCCCTGGCAACTTATCAGAAAGCCCTCAAAATTGACCCCAGCTATACCTATGCTTATAACAATATCGGTAGGATTCTAGAAAATGCCGGAAACTTATTTGAAGCACTATTGAGCTACCGACAAGCCCTAAAGCAGCCAGAACAGTTGGGGAAACCTGCCAGCGCCCATGCCTTAGCTCATAACAATGCGGGTGTGGTGCTGGCAAAACTTGGGAAGTTGCGGGACGCGATCGGTGAGTTTCAGCAGGCAATTGCATTAGACTCTCATTATACGGAGGCTCGAACCAATCTCAAAAAAGCCCAATTGCTATTAAATTAGGCGTAAATTTATAAAAATAATCCTTTAGATATAGTCTGTAAAGAGGTTTAGTGAGATAATAACAGTGTGAGGAAAGAACGGAGTAAATTTTATGTACAGAGGGGGAAATATGAGGAAAGTAAAACTGTTAGGAATCCTAACCTTACTGACTCCCCTATTTTTGGTTAGTCCAGTGAAAGCAGAAAATCCGCTTCACGTCCAGCAGCTCTTATCCACGGGTGAGTGTGGTGGATGCGATCTAGCCGGGGCAAATCTTGAGAATGCCGAGTTGAGTGATACTCATCTGGTAGGTGCCGACTTGAGAGACGCCAATCTGCAAGGAGCTAACCTGACACGAGCCAACCTGGAAGGGGCAGACATTAGAGGTGCAAATTTAGCAGGAGCTAACTTAACCTCTGCCCTAGTAACCAACGCTGACTTGAAAGAAGCTAATCTCAACCGGGTGAATTTTACAGAGGCAAAAATTTACGATGCTAACGTGTATGCGGCATCAATGGATGATCTGGAATTAACGGATGCCGAAATCTACAACACCGGCATCGGTATTGGTGGAGAGGATGCCGAGTTTTCAGATTGGTATTAGGCTAGGTAATCCTACTATCAGGGATAGTTAGAAAAACTTAAGGTGATCGCAGGGGAAGAGAAGACTTGTTTAAAGGTTTGCCCCTGCGATACTTTTTTGAGGAAATTTTCGTGAGCACTGAGTTCAGAAGGCTTTTTAACTTTAACTCTATGTATGATAGATCCTAGAGAATAGCTCTCACTCATGGTAAATGACCACGGACACGAACACGCACCGACCAACTACAATCGCGCCTTTGCGATTGGTACAGCCTTAAATCTTGGCTTTGTCATTATTGAGGCGCTTTTTGGTTTTTTGACCCAATCCCTAGCCCTACTTGCTGATGCGGGTCACAATTTGAGTGATGTCCTGGGACTGTTATTAGCTTGGGGAGCAAATATTCTGGCTCAACACCCGCCGACAAAACACTACACTTACGGGCTAGGTCGTTCTTCAATTTTAGCCGCGCTGTTGAATGCGATCGTTCTGATCTTAGTCATGGGTGGGATTGCTTGGGAGGCAATCCGACGTTTTGTTAACCCTAGTCCGGTTCCAGGGATAACTATCATTGTGGTGGCAGCGGTAGGAGTTGTGATCAACACCGTAACTGCTCTATTGTTTATGTCGGGTCGCAAAGAAGATTTGAACATTCGAGGTGCATTTCTGCATATGGCGGCAGATGCTTTAGTATCAGTTGGTGTTGTCTTGGCGGGTGTTGCTATTCTCACGACAGGTTGGCTGTGGTTTGACCCTATTGTGAGCTTAATTATTGTGGTTGTTGTTGTTGTCGGGACTTGGCAACTGCTACGAGATTCCCTACGTTTGGCACTAGATGCCGTACCTGCGGGAATTGAACCCCAAGCCGTGCGTACTTATCTAACTGAACGCCCCGGTGTTGCCCAAGTCCACGACCTCCATATCTGGGCAATGAGTACCACCGAAACTGCACTAACTGCTCATTTGGTCATGCCTCAAGGGTATCCGGGCGATGCCTTTCTAACTGAAACAGTTAAAGAACTTCACGACCATTTCGGTGTTGAACACGCGACACTGCAAGTCGAAATAGGAGACCCCAATCACCCCTGTCGTTTGGAATCAAAACACAGAGTCTGAATCAAGAAAGAACAGATGTGATTTGATTTAAGGATAGACATCTGACCTAATTGGCGAGAGCTGACAGCTAAGTGCTGATTGCTGTTCGGTTAATATGACAAGATAAAGAAAGTAGCGATCGCAATCCCTATCGATGTCTTCAACCTACCCTTCTCTCGATTTTCCCTTCCAGCACCTGCGCCAGGGTTGTATTAGAAATAGGAAGATTTTACTCAGAACACAGTAATAACCCTAAGTACCATATTCCTTTTTTCTTAAAAACCTTATATAAGTTCGTTTAATTGTAAACGGTGTTACAGTACTGCTTAAAAAAGGTTATCTGTAAACTTTCTCCGAGCAATACAACCCTAGAAGCTACCACAATATATTCCAGGTTGTTTCACCTTCCAAATCTTTTCCTTTATGACAAGATGAAGAAAGTAGCGATCGCAATCTCTATCGATGTCTTCAACCTACCCTTCTCTCGATTTTCCCTTCCAGCACCTGCGCCAGGTACGTGCTGCCCTGCTCCGTCTTCATAAAGCACTGCTCCACTCAGAACGAGATGTTTACGAGCGGTTTCACGGACGCATCCAGTCAAAGGGAGAATTTTTTCAGCTTGTTGTTGGAGATGAATGGTTTAGCTGGCTGCGTCCATTCTCTCAATTCATCGTCCAGATTGATGAAGCCCTGAATGCAAAAGAACCCATAACATTAGACAGAGCTAACGAACTCTTAGACGAAGCCCGTTCCTTGGTTTCTCCCGCAGAAAAAGGAACCCTCCGAGAGCAACGTTACTATCAAGCCATTCAACGCGACCCGGATATTGCGTTCATGCATGCAGAAGTATCAAGCTTGCTCGCAACTAAGTAGTACACAAGGGTAAGATTCAGTCGTTAATTCCCCTTCTCCCAAGCTGGGGAGAAGGGGTTAGGGGATGAGGGCATCAATCAATTACGTTTTTTTACTACTGCTAGTTTTTGAACTCTTTTTCCCCGTGGTTTTCCGAGTGGTGGACGAGGTGCTGGCACTCTTGCCATTACTCGAACTCCCCCCCTTGCGCGATCGCGTCCCAGATTTTTTAGTCGATGCCTTAGCCGCTAGCGCCTCCAGTGCAGTTTCTAGAGTTATGCCTTCCACCGATTCTCCTTCTGGAATCGAAGCATTGGTTTTGCCGTGCTTCACGTAAGGACCGTAGGGTCCATCGTAAATATTCACAGGTTCTCCATCATCGGGATGAGTGCCTAATTGCCGCACCGGTTCCTTAGATTTGCTGCGGCTGCTGCCACGTCCTTTCTTCGGTTGCGCTAATAAGTCCAATGCACGCTCGAGGCTAATTGTCAAGACATTATCCTCGGCTTTGAGCGATCGGTAGTCTTTGCCCTCCTTGCCCTGATTGTGGACAACGTAGGGACCAAACCGCCCTAATCCCGCCTGGACTTTACCCTCAGTGGCTGGATGAACGCCTAGAGTGCGGGGCAGTGACAAAAGACCCAATGCCATATCTAGAGTTACATCTTCCATCTTGATCCCTTTGGGCAACGAGGCACGTTTGGGTTTTTTGTTCTCCTCTGTCACCTCACCCAACTGGACATAAGGACCGTAACTGCCAGTTAGCCTGAAAATCGGCTCCCCGGTTTCTGGGTGCAGCCCCAATTTATCAGGTCCTTCGGTTTTCTGTTTGAGCAGCACTTCTACCTGTTCGCCACTCAGTTCAGCGGGAGTCAGGTCTTTGGGGATTGAGGCAGTGACGGGACCGTCTCCATTTTCTGCTTCGATGTAGGGACCGAATTTACCAATGCGGACTTTAGCGTCCAAGTTATCCAGTGCAACGGTACGGGCTTCGTTGGGATCGATTTGGTTTTCCCGTTCTCTGACTAGGGTTTCTAGCCCTTTGTCTCCCAGATAAAATTCTTGCAGGTAGGGCAGCCATTCAGCTTCACCGGTGGAGATTTCATCCAGAGTCTGCTCCATTTTGGCAGTGAAGCTGTTATCAACGAGATCGGGGAAGTGCTTTTCTAGTAGACCCGTGACCGCGAAGGCGGTAAAGGTGGGAACTAAGGCATTGCTGTTTTTCTGGGCATAACCTTTGTCCACGATAGTGTCAATAATGCTGGCGTAAGTACTCGGACGCCCAATCCCTTCACTTTCCAGGGTTTTTACCAAAGAGGCTTCAGTATAACGTGCGGGGGGTTGGGTTTCGTGACCGTCTGCTTCCAGTTCCAGGCAGTTTGGATGGTCGCCGACCTTGAGGGGTGGCAAAATTACCTCTTGGTCTTCTAGTGCTGCCTCTGGGTCATCCGATCCTTCGACGTAGGCACGCAAGTAACCGGGAAAATTAATACGCTTGCCACTAGAACGAAACCCAGCATCTTCGACTTGCAGTTGAATCGTAATTTGAGTTTGCTGACAGTCTGCCATTTGACAAGCAACCGTGCGCTTCCAAATCAGGTCGTAAAGTGCTAGTTCCCGTCCGCCTAAACCCGTGTCTTTCGGGGTGCGGAAGGTACTTCCAGCAGGGCGAATCGCTTCGTGAGCTTCTTGAGCGCCTTTGCTTTTGGTGGTGTATTGGCGAGGTTTGGGGCTGAGGTACTCTTTGCCGTATTTTTGTTCGACGCAACTGCGGGCAGCAGAAATCGCTTGGTCTGACAAATGCACCGAGTCCGTCCGCATATAGGTAATATACCCTTGCTCGTAAAGGCTTTGAGCCGTGCGCATCGTGTCCCGTGCCGATATACGCAGTTTCCGGTTCGCTTCCTGTTGCAGGGTAGAGGTGGTGAACGGCGGTGATGGTTTGCGGGTAACGGGGCGTTCTTCGATTTCCGTTACCGTCCAAGTTTTATCAGTCAGGCGTTCTTGGAGTGTTCGGGCTTCGGATTCATTGAGCAGCCGGACATTGTGACCTGCGATAATTTGACCCGTATTGGCATCGAAGTCGCTACCCGTCGCAACTTTCGTACCCGCTACTGTGACTAACCGCGACTCAAAGGGAGTCTTTTTCTGTTCTAGAAGCGCCTTTAAATCCCAGTAACTTCCTTGCCGGAAAGCACGACGCTGGCGTTCTTTACTCACCAGCAGCCGCACGGCAACTGATTGCACTCGTCCTGCTGATAAACCCCAAGCGATTTTCTTCCACAGCAAGGGGGAGAGGGTGTAGCCGACGAGTCGGTCTAAAATCCGGCGCGTTTCTTGAGCGTGTACAAGCTGTTCGTCGATTGTACGGCAGTTCTTGAGAGCCTTGCGGATTGCTTCTTGGGTGATTTCGTGGAACACCATCCGCTTGGTGGGTACTTTGGGGTTGAGTACCTGCAACAGGTGCCAACTGATGCTTTCGCCTTCTCTGTCTTCGTCTGTTGCCAGCACCAGTTCGCTGGCATCTTTCAAGGCGTCTTTGAGTTGTTTGACGATTTTCTTTTTATCTTTAGGAACAACGTAGAGGGGTTCAAAGCCAGCCTCCACATTTACTCCCAACTGCGCCCATTTCTCTCCCTTGACGGCTTCAGGAATCTCGGTAGCAGACTGGGGGAGATCACGCACATGACCCATCGACGCCTCGACACGATAGTCAGAGGGCAGATAGTTCCGAATGGTGCGGGCTTTGGTGGGAGATTCGACGATGACGAGGGTTGTCATGGGGGTTCGATAAGTAGCAGCCTAGCTGAACAGTCTAATCTATATATTCTTTGGGCGATGTCAAGCCGCGTGTCAGGAGTCAGTCGTCACAAGTCAGTCGCCAAAACAGAAATAATGGGTGACAGACAACAGACAAAAGACTGACAACCTGCGCAGCACCCTTGGGGTATTGAGCAGGAGACCCAAAAAGCCTGATGGACTTTTGCCCAGTCTCCGGTAGCGCTAACGCAGGTAATCTCATGACACGGGTCTCCTCCATCTCTCTTATATCTGATCTATTGGAATCTAAACAGTCACCTCTCTTTTTCCAATTGTGCCAGCATGGGGGCTAACCTCCGGTAGGGTGAGGCTCCTAGGGTGGAAAACTCCAGCATAACTAAGAAAATACCCGAATTATTTTCGTAGAATCGGCGTTGCACTGTGCCTTGCTGTGGCTAACGCCGACTCTTGACAGCTCATGTGGAGAAATACTGTGGGATAATTTAGTAACGTCAAATTTTGTCAGAGTGCTAAACCAAAGCATTAATGACAAGGGAATTTACCAAGGAATAACCAGCTCCTTAATTAGACTCTTGACAAAACTACCTCTTGCAATTCAAAATCAATAAATTTGTTGAGGTGTTGACGGGCTGTTTTGCTACGTTTTCTCCCTCAGAGGGATACTCTTCAAAAGATAGAATGAGTCCTTAAACTTCTGACGTGATACCGCTGGATAAATTCCTGGGTTAGTGGCTGAAATTGGCATCTCTAGTCAACTTTACTCCCCAAGTAGTGACAATCGCCGATATGATAAAAAAGTTAATCTTAAGACCGATATAGCCATAGACCCTACTGTATAGAAACTATGGATTTTGCCAATCTTGTTGCCCAGCTAAATACTGGGATAATTTTGCCAGAGGTAATCGTACTGATTACCTTATTGCTAGTGTTGGGGATCGATCTGATTGCTGGCAAGAGTTCCACCAATACCCTTCCCTATGTGGCAATTGGGGGTCTGCTGGCTGCCCTAGTTGCCCTGTACTTTAAATGGGATGCTGCCAATCCCGTTGCCTTTCTGGGAAGCTTCAACGGTGATGCGCTGAGTATCGCCTTTCGCGGTATCATTGCCCTGTCAACTGCTGTCACGATTTTAATGTCGATCCGGTACGTGCAGCAGTCGGGTACCTCTTTACCAGAATTTATCGCCATTTTGCTCAGTGCTACCTTGGGGGCGATGTTCCTGTCTGGCGCGAATGAACTGGTGACGATTTTTATCTCCCTAGAAACCCTCAGTATCTCGTCGTACCTGCTGACGGGTTATATGAAGCGGGACCCCCGTTCTAATGAGGCGGCGTTGAAATACTTGCTGATTGGTGCCTCCAGTTCAGCCGTCTTTCTCTATGGAGTTTCGTTGTTATACGGTTTGTCTGGCGGCGAGACTAATTTAAATGCGATCGCGGCAGGGGTCGCTAGTATAGAGTCGGGTCCATCCTTGGGCATTTTAATTGCTCTGGTTTTTGCGATCGCAGGTATTGCCTTTAAAATCTCTGCTGTTCCCTTCCATCAATGGACGCCGGACGTTTACGAAGGGTCTCCCACCCCAGTTGTTGCTTTCTTGTCCGTCGGTTCTAAAGCAGCAGGCTTTGCCCTGGCAATTCGGTTACTAACCACTGCCTTCCCCTTGGTTAGCGAACAGTGGCATTTTGTCTTCACCGCCCTTGCCATCTTAAGTTTAGTGTTGGGTAACGTAGTTGCCCTCACGCAAACCAGCATGAAACGGCTTCTTGCCTACTCATCCATTGCCCAGGCAGGCTTTGTCATGATTGGTTTAATTGCCGGGACGGATGCAGGTTATTCCAGCATGATATTTTATCTGCTGGTTTATTTGTTCATGAACCTAGGGGGCTTTGCCTGTGTTATTCTCTTCACCCTGCGTACCGGCACCGACCAAATCAGCGAGTATTCGGGACTTTACCAAAAAGACCCCCTCCTGACGCTGGGTTTGAGCATTTGCTTGCTCTCCTTAGGAGGAATTCCGCCTCTAGCTGGATTCTTCGGCAAAATATACCTGTTTTGGGCAGGTTGGCAGGCAGGACTCTATGGTTTGGTCTTGCTAGGGCTAATTATGACTGTAGTCTCAATTTACTACTACATTCGTGTCGTCAAGATGATGGTCGTCAAAGAGCCACAAGAAATGTCTGACGCTGTGAAGAATTACCCAGAAATCCGCTGGACTCTTCCCGGTATGCGCCCCTTGCAAGTGAGTTTGGTGGTGTCAGTCATTATCACTTCTCTGGCAGGAATTTTATCCAACCCCCTGTTTACCCTAGCGAACAACTCTGTTGCCAACACTCCCATGTTGCAATCCTCGTTAGTACAGGTACAGACTCAACCTGTGGTATCGTTGTCAACCGATTCTCATTTTTCTTTGTCTCCACCCGATTAATTGCCATTCCATCCCCAATCTGGCAAAACGCCTGACTCTACAAGGTCAGGTGTTTTTTTTGTCCGTAAGCACTGATCAAGTGAGAATCACTCGAGTACTAATGATCAATGACTAAGTTGAAGACTTGATGAAGTTGTCTTGACATTATTGCTGATGTCAGCAGATTGTAATACGATACACACAGTGTCATACGTGTCATACGATAGTATTACAGATTGACCAATCTGATAAAGCTGGGTAAATCAGATGCTTGTTTTCTTTTGACACAAAGCACCCAGCTCCCCGGCAGTCAGTCTTGTCGGATCAGGGTTGCCTATCACAGGAAGTCTCGGACTTTCGTTACTCATTGCCTGTATCCCGTAATCTTGAGCTAAGAAAACGGGTTGAATAAGTGGACTGACAAGCGCAGTCCAATCTAACTGTTTTGGCTCATCACTCTTATCTTATTCAAGCAACTCAGATGTGTTTCGCGAAAAAAGAAATTTCAAAAAATGAAGAGAATTTACTCCTATCTTCTCTGATTGTTGAAGTCGATACAATCTTTTTCAAACTCCGTAAAGCTGATAAAGTCATTCGCCACGAACTTTCTTGGCTCAATTCCACTCCTTTCCCAGAGTTCAAAATACTGTCTCTGTCTTCTATTAATTGGGACTACTTCAAGAAAATACTTTATAAAATTCCACCTCATCATTTATTGGTGGATGAATATATCATCTATATGCTCGATGATGAAACCAACAGCCTCTTCAATCTAATCGGAAAATATAACAACTACGTGGAGCAGAGAAAAAAAGCCTGGGAAAAGAACGAACACACGGAGCTGATAAACGTTGATGATAAGCTTGCCTACTACGTCCGGCGTCTAGGAGCAATGGTTTACCATCTCAATACTCATTTGAATTTACTCAGTGTATTACTAACCAACGCTTCAATGGTTCCGGGCATTCAGCCGATCAGCGTAAATAATAAACCGGACAACTGTAATCAATGCACTAGCAATGATTGGAGTGAATGGCAACAGAATATCAAGTTTTTAGAGGTTACTATTGATGAACCCTATGCGATCACGACTTGGACGCTGGAAAATCTGACGGGAGATGCTATTTTCCGAAGGGAACGAGAGGATTGGCAACTCGTAAAAATCAGCACCAGTCAGTGTAATTTGGAAGATTTTAAGTGTCTGAATGTTTCTCTGGAGTTGGCTGAACGAATGCTTAACTTTCATCAGCAAAAGCTTGGGAAATAGGGAGTAGGGAATAGGCTTTTTTACCGCAAAGCTAGGGTAAAACTCCCCTCTCCTACGAGGAGCAGGATTGGGGCAATGCTCTTGAGTTAATCAGTTTAACGGCTCAAATTATGGGCACAACCAGTCCTTCCCGCGCCAAAAACGAACCGACGTGAGCTTCTTTGACTTCTATCTCAATTTGATCGAGATTGTTATCTGTATGATTGGGTTCGTGGTGAAAAATTGCTAGCCGCTTGACTCCTGCTTCCTTGGCGACTCGAACGCCTTCCTGCCAGGTGGAATGCCCCCACCCTACCTTGGGTGATTTGGGATGGTGGTATTCTTCATCGGTGTACATGGCGTCGTAGATGAGGATGTCGGCATCACGAGACAGGTGCAGCACATTTTCATCGAGGCGATCGGGAAAATGTTCGGTATCGGTGCAGTAGACGACTGAATGCCCCTGCCAGCTTATGCGATAACCCATCGCGCCGTTGGGATGGTTTAGGGGGCTAGTTTCAATGGTGATATCTCCTAGCTGTACCGTATCGCCGCAGATGATATCGTAAAATTTCAAATCTGCCTGGATTTCTCGAATGGGGACGGGGGAATTTAGGTGCAGCACGCGCTTCTTAAAATGCTGCTCCATGGATGCTCCCTCCGGTGCTGCGCCGTGAATGTGCAGGGTGTTTCCTGTTGTAAAGGCTGGCTCGAAAAACGGCACGCCCTGAATGTGATCCCAGTGATAGTGAGTGAAAAACCAATAGGCTTCGATGGGTAACTGGGGCTTCAGACTTTTGCCCAACATCCGCAGCCCTGTACCGCCATCAAAAATCAGGCGTTTGCCCGCAACTCGCATCTCGACACAAGAGGTATTGCCGCCGTAACGAACGGTATCTTTTCCTGGAGAGGGGACACTGCCTCGGACACCCCAGAAGTGGACTGCAAACTCAGAGGAAGGAGTGGTTTCCATCGGTAATTTAAGGCTTTAAAGTATGGCACTGACCCTGATGACGTAGAAGGTGATCGCATAATACTAAAGCGACCATTGCTTCTACCATAGGCACGGCTCTGGGTAAGACGCAAGGGTCGTGACGCCCCTTGGCAGCGAGGAGGGTTTCCTCGCCTGTGTTGGTGACAGTACGCTGTTCTTTTCGTATAGTAGCAGTGGGTTTAAATGCTACTCGTAAAATAATTGGCTCCCCGTTAGCAATGCCTCCCTGAATACCGCCCGAGCGGTTGGTGAACGTGCGCACCTCACCATTTTCGTCGATATAAAATTCGTCGTTATGTTGGGAACCCGTCAGCAAAGTTCCAGAAAAACCAGAGCCAATCTCAAACCCTTTGCTGGCAGGTAGAGACATGACTCCTTTGGCTAAATCGGCTTCTAGCTTGTCAAAAACGGGCTCCCCCAAACCCTTGGGAACGTTTCGCGCTACGCATTCGACTACGCCACCAATCGAATCACCGTTTCGTCGAACTTGCTCGATTCGTTCAATCATCTTTTCGGCACATTCAGAATCTGGACAGCGGACGATGTTGCTTTCGACTTGTTCGAGGGTGACAGTATGCGGGTCAACAACACTTTCTAAGGTGTGAATTCGCTTAACATAGCCGACAATTGCAACATTGGCAACGTGTTTGAGAATTTTTTTAGCGATCGCTCCGGCTGCCACTCTACCAATTGTCTCTCGCGCCGAGGATCGTCCGCCCCCTTGCCAGTTCCGAAACCCGTATTTGGCATCGTAGGTGGCATCGGCATGGGAGGGGCGGTATTTAAGGGTCATCTCGTCGTAATCTTGGGAACGGGTATCTTTGTTACGGATTAAGATGGCGATGGGCGTCCCTAATGTTTTACCTTCAAACACCCCGGAAATAATTTCGCAGGTATCCGTTTCCTTGCGAGGGGTGGTAATTTTGCTTTGTCCTGGGCGTCTGCGATCAAGTTCAACCTGTATCTCTTGTTCGGAAATCTCTAACCGAGGTGGACATCCATCAATAACCACACCCACACCACCACCATGGGACTCGCCAAAGGTGGTTATGCAAAACAGATGCCCGAAACTGTTGCCCATAATCGTTGAGAAGACGCCTAGAAATTCCGATTTTAACAGCTATTGATCACGAAGGACAAGTTTCAAGCCATTATTTTAATTGATAGTATAAGGTAAGGTAAAGAAAATCAAACATAGGGTGGGTATTGTCTACCCTATAACGTATTAGTTTCGGGTGCGTTGCCATGACTATGTGATGAGTTCTTGCTGATCGCTTTAAACACCGATGTTAACAATTTCCGGTTATCGAATTATAGAGAAGCTGTATGAAAGTGCTAACTCTCTAGTTTATCGGGGTATCCGAGAACAGGATAACCAAACCGTCATTCTCAAAGCTCTGAAGCTGGATTATCCCACACCATCCGAACTTACCCGCTACAAACAGGAATATGAAATTACCCGTCAGTTAAATTTGGATGGGGTAGTTAAGGCGTATGGACTAGAACCTTATCAGCGAACGTTGGTAATAATTTTAGAGGATTTTAGGGGATTATCTTTAAAGCAATGGATGAGTCAGTCTTTTGGGGCGCAAGGATTTACGTCTTTACGAGACTTTTTAGCGATCGCGATTCAGATCACGGAAATTTTGGGAACGATTCATGCTGCCAATATTATCCATAAAGATATTAATCCGTCTAATATCCTCTTCAATCCAGAAACCAACCAAGTCAAACTCATTGACTTCAGCATTGCTACCCAATTAACTCATTCTAATCCTACCCTCAAAAATCCCAACCTCCTAGAAGGCACTTTAGACTACCTATCCCCAGAGCAAACAGGACGAATGAACTGTTTCATTGATTATCGCACCGACTTTTATTCCCTCGGTGTCACCTTCTACGAACTACTGGCAGGGAAGCTACCCTTTGATACCATTGATGCTTTGGAGTTGGTACACTGTCACATTGCCAAAGTCCCGATTGCACTCGCTCAACTGAACCCGGAAATTCCTAAAGTTGTTTCCAATATCGTCATGAAACTGATGGCGAAAACGGCACAGAAACGATATCAGAGTGCTTGGGGAATTAAAGCTGATTTAGAAGAATGCCTGAATCAATTAGAGACAACTGGCACCCTTCCTGATTTTCCCATTGGCACTCGAGATAGTTCTGAAAAGTTTCAAATTCCGCAAAAAATCTATGGTAGGGAACGGGACATTGAAACCTTGTTGGCGGCATTTGAACGAGTGGCAACAGATTCTGTAACGGATGAGTTAGCGGCTACATCTGTTGCCAGAGTAAAACTGATGTTGGTGATAGGATATTCCGGCATTGGTAAGTCATCCCTTGTGGCGGAAATTCACAAACCCATCACTGCAAAACGAGGTTATTTTATTTACGGAAAATTTGACCAGTTTCAGCAGAATGTTCCCTATTCGGCTGTCGTCAATGCGTTTCAAGCATTAATGCGGCAACTGCTAACTGAAAACGAAGCACAGCTAAGGGAATGGAAAGAAAAAATTTTAGCGGCATTGGGTGCTAGCGCTCAGATTATTATTGATGTCATTCCCGAAGTGGAATTGATTATCGGCAAGCAACTGCCAGTACCAGAATTAGGGTTTAGTGAGTGTCAAAATCGCTTTAATCGGGTTTTCCAAAACTTTATTCGGGTATTTGGTGTCAAAGAGCATCCCTTAGTCATCTTTCTAGATGATCTTCAGTGGATAGATTCGGCTAGCCTCCAGTTGCTGCAATTGATAATGATGGATACAGATATGCACTATCTGTTCCTAATTGGAGCGTATCGAGATAATGAGGTCAACTCTACTCATCCATTAATGATAACCCTTGAAGGGCTACAAAAGGCAGGAATTACTGTTAACAAGATAATCTTAGCACCGTTAGAGTTAGAGTCGATTAGCCAACTGATTGCTGAGACGTTACACGTAAATACAGGTTCACAGACATCCTTTCAACAGAGCCAGGAAATTGTCAAACCTTTAGCAACGTTAGTCAAACGAAAAACTGGCGGCAATCCTTTCTTTGTTCATGAGTTTCTCAAAGCCCTGCACGGTGAAAACTTAATCACCTTTGATGGTAATTCTCGTACCTGGCACTGGGATTGGGCTGAAATTGAGGCACAGGATATCACCGATAACGTTGTTGAGTTGATGGTTTGCAAGTTAAAAAAGCTGCCTACTTCCACTCAAGTCGTTTTGCGTTTAGGGGCTTGTGTGGGGAATAGTTTTGACTTAAATACCCTCTCCATCATTTGTGAAAAACCGCAAGCCGCTCTAGTTCAAGATTTATCTATAGCTGTTCATGCTGGATTAATTTTACCCATCTCCGAGTTAGATGAAGACTTATTAATCCAAACCTATAAATTTGGACACAGCCGCATTCAACAAGCCGCCTATGCCTTAATTGACGATAAAACCAAAGCAGTCATTCACTTACAAATTGGTCAACTGCTCCTCCAAAATACTCCCACCGATGCCTTATCAGAAACGATATTTAAAATTGTAGATTATTTCAATTGTGGGATTGCAGAGGAAACTCGTCAAGAGGAACGATATAAAATTACCCGACTTAATTGGATAGCCGGAGAAAAAGCTAAAGCAGCGATGGCTTATGGCGCAGCGTTCAAGTACTTTGAGACAGGACGATTACTTTTAACCTCAGATTCTTGGCAGACTCAGTATGATTTAACGGTATCGATTTATGATTCAGCGGTTGAAGCAGCATACTTGTGTGGCAACTTTCATCAGATGAACGACTTAGCAGAAGTTGTATTGCAGAATGCCCAAACGCTGCTAGAAACGGTAATAATTTATGAAGTCAAACTCCGAGCTTGTGTTGCCCAAAGCCAACTTAAAGCAGCCGTTACCCTGGGGCTACAAGTTCTAAAGTTATTCGGATTAGAATTTCCTCCTCAGCCCAGCCCTGTAGATATTCAGCAAGGACTAGAGGAGATAACATTACGTTTAGCGGGAAGAAGCCCTGCCGACTTAATTAACCTGCCCAAAATGACCGATGCTCACCAACTGGCAGCCATGCGGATTCTGGCGCTTTTAGGGACACCAACCTTTGTCGCTGTTCCGGAATTGCTACCCCTCATCGTATTCAAGCAAATTATCCTTTCTCTCAACTCTGGAAACACGTCAGCGTCAGCGTCGGCTTATGCCTTTTACGGGTTAATTCTCTGTGGGTTAGTCGGAGATATCGAAGCCGGTTATCAGTTTGGAAAACTGGCGTTAATGCTATCAAAATGCTTCAATTCCCAAGAATTTCAAGCCAAAATTATTGCGGTTTTTAATGCCACGATTGTTCATTGGAAAGACCATCTTCGTACAACGATAAACTCCTTCCTAGAAGGTTATCAAATCGGACGGGAGACGGGAGACTTTGAATTTGCTGCTCACTGTGCTTATAATCCCTGGCTCAACGCCTATTTCATCGGACACGAACTGACTAGTCTGGTGCGAGAGATGGCAAATTACAGTATTCAAATTGCTGAACTCAAGCAAGACACCATGCTGAATTACCTGAACATCTATCGGCAGGCTGTCTTGAACTTGATGAGTTTCCCTTCCTCTTCTAATAGCACCGAGGGACAAAATCCCTGTGTTTTAACGGGTGAGGCTTACAATGAAACTCAAATGCTACCCCTGCATCAACAGGCTAGCGATCGCACTGCACTTTACCACCTCTATCTCAACAAATTAATTCTGAATTATTACTTTCAAAATTTCGAGCAAGCGGTTGACTATGCCGAAATAACTGAGCAGTATCTAGATGGTGTCACAGGGTTAGTCGTTGTGCCGCTCTTGTGTTTTTATGATTCTCTGGCACGGCTAGCCGTTTATCCCAATAGTCCTGCATCCCAGCCCACTAGCCTGCTCGAAAAAATCCGATCCAACCAAGAAAAGATGCAGAAATGGGCAGAGCATTGCCCCATGAACTATTTACATAAATTTTACTTAGTTGAAGCTGAATCCCAACGAATTCTAGGTAACAAAGCTGAAGCTATTGAGAATTATGATCTCGCCATTGCCACCGCTCGAGAAAATGAGTATTTCAACGAAGAGGCACTGGCAAACGAACTCGCTGCCAGATTTTACCAGTCTTGGGGTAAACCCAAGCTTGCCCAATCCTACAGGCTAGATGCCTACTACGGCTACGTTCGCTGGGGGGCTACCGCCAAAGTTAAAGATTTAGAGTCAAAATACCCGCAGTTACTGACAGAAATCATGGCAGCAAAAAGCCCTACAGACATTCGCACGACTGTCACCAATGTCTCAACGAGTACTCAATCCGGTGATGTATTGGATTTGGCAACCGTGATGAAAGCCAGCCAAGTCATTGCTGGTGAAATTGTGCTGGATAAATTACTCCGCAATTTGATGAAAATTCTCATCGAAAATGCTGGAGCGCAAGTGGGCTACCTGCTTTTAGAAACAGAGAATCAATGGCGGATTGAAGCCTCTGGGGAAGTAGAGTGTGATAACTTCACGGTTTTGCAATCCCTTCCCCTAGATAACCACCTCCCCGAATCCGTGATCAACTACGTCACCCGCACCCGTGAAACCGTGGTTAAGCCTAATGCAACCCGTATTGGCAAATTTACCAATGATCCCTATATTCAAAAGCATCAGACGAAATCACTCTTCTGTGCGCCCCTCGTTAATCGAGGACAACTTGAGGGCATTGTTTATTTCGAGAATAATCTGATGGAAGGAGCCTTTACCGCTAACCGACTGGAAGTTTTACAACTTTTATCCGGACAAGCCGCTATTGCCATTGAAAATGCTCGATTATATGCCCATCTAGAAGCAAAAGTTGCCGAACGTACCCAAGAACTCTCCCAAACCCTCAACTATCTTCAAGCTACCCAAAATGGACTAATTCAATCGGAGAAAATGGCAGCCCTTGGACAACTCATTGCTGGCGTTGCTCACGAAATTAATACTCCCCTCGGAGCAATTCGCGCTTCGGCGAATAATACGGCAACTGCCCTTTCGGAGTCTCTAATCCAACTGCCCCAACTCCTGCAACGGCTCAATTCCCACCAACAAGTCCATTTCTTTACCCTCCTTGAGCACTCACTTGAGAGTAACACTCACATCACGTCCAAAGAAAAACGGCAATTTAAGCGCACTCTAACCCGTCAACTCGAAGACAACGGAATTGATAAACCTAGGCGTATTGCTGACACCTTAACTGATATGGGGATTTATCAAGAGATTGAACTTTTCTTACCCTTACTCAAAGACTCAGACGCGGACTGGATGTTGCAACTGGCATACAACCTTGTTCGCCTACAAAGCAACAGCAAGAACATCCTGACGGCTGTAGAGCGGGCATCTAAGGTCGTCTTTGCCCTGAAAAATTACGCCCGCTACGACCATACCGGTGAGAAACAACTCGTGCAACTGACCGAAGGTCTAGAAACGGTACTGGAATTATATAACAATCAACTCAAGCATGGCGTCGAGGTGATGCGAGCCTACCAGCCGTTGCCCCCCATCTGGTGCTATCCCGATGAACTGATTCAGGTGTGGACTAATTTAATTCACAACGCGGTTCAAGCTATGGAGAGTAAGGGTTTGTTAGAACTTGAGGTGTTTGAATCCGAGGGTGAAGCGGTGGTGCAAGTCACCGATTCCGGTTGTGGCATTCCCCCAGAGATTCAAGTTAAAATTTTTGAACCCTTCTTCACCACGAAGCCGGCTGGAGAAGGCAGTGGTTTGGGATTGGATATCGTCTACAAGATTATTGACAAACATCAAGGACGAATCGAGGTCGAGAGTAAACCTGGGCGCACTATCTTTAAAGTCTCGCTACCGATTGAGAGCAGTCAATCGTCGGATTCTTAGGCAATGCCAATAGATAAGTAGTCTGCTATAAATCAACGCAGAAGAAAAAAAATATCGGCTACCATTGGCAGTATATCCAACCATTCACTCACGGTTTTACGGAAAAATTAATCATGTCGAACACGGCAATTTTGTGTGTTGATGATGAAGGCGTCATTTTAGAAAGTCTCAAAGAGCAACTTAAACGGCATTTTGGTAGCCAATATCTCTATGAGGTGGCTGAAAGTGCTGAGGAAGCTTGGGACGTGATTGAAGAGTTGCAGGATGAAGCGGTCAATATTTTAATCATTGTCTCGGATTGGCTGATGCCGGGAATGAAAGGGGATGAGTTTCTCATTCAAGTTCATCAAAGATTTCCGGGAATTGTAAAGGTAATGCTGACCGGTCAAGCGGATGAGGAGGCGATTGAGCGTGCTAAACAAGAGGCGAATTTATACTCTTGCTTACACAAACCTTGGACGGAAGACGACTTGACGCAAATCATTACCTCTGCCTTAGCGTAACTGATGAGTAACCTGGCAATTATATGTGTTGACGATCAAGATGTTGTTTTAGAAAGTCTCACAGAGCAGCTCAAGCGTAACATGGGGGTCGATTATGAGATTGAAGGGGCAGAAAGTGGTGAAGAAGCCCTAGAGATTATTGAGGAATTGCAAGCCGATGGCATTGAAGTTGCTTTAATTGTTTGTGACCAAATCATGCCAGGGATGAAAGGGGATGAACTGCTGATTCAAATTCACACTCAGTATCCCAAGATTTTAAAGATTATGTTGACCGGACAGGCTAATGCTCAAGCGGTGGGTAATGCTGTCAATGCGGCAAATTTGTACCGTTACATTGCTAAACCTTGGGAAGAAACTGATCTGATTTTAACAGTGCGGGAAGCGCTGCGTCGTTATACGCAAGAGCAACAATTAGCCTTACAAAACGAAGCTTTGAAAAAGTTAACGGCGTCCTTAGAACAAAAAGTGGCGGAGCGCACTGCCGAACTCACCAAAGCAAATGCCCAGCTTCAACAGGAAATTTTAGAGCGTCAGCAAGCAGAGTTAGCGTTGCGTCTTGCCCAAGAAAAGTCAGAAGCGTTAATATTAAATATCTTACCTAAACAAATCGCCGACCAACTCAAACAGTATCAAGGCTCCCTTTCTGAGAGATTCGATGATGCCACTATTTTGTTGGCTGATATTGTTGATTTTACACCCTTGGCGGCTCAAATTTCACCTTTGGAACTTGTGAGCCTGCTCGGGTCAATTTTTTCTACCTTTGACGAACTGACTGAGCAGCATGGTTTAGAGAAAATTAAAACCATTGGGGATGCGTATATGGTAGCAGGCGGTTTGCCTGTGATTCGCCCTGATCATGGTGAAGCGATCGCGGAAATCGCCCTAGATATGCAGCAAGCGATTAACCGTTTCAAAACGAACAAGGGTGAATCGTTCCAAATGCGGATTGGCATTAATACAGGTCCTGTAGTCGCTGGGGTGATTGGCACCAAAAAATTCAGTTATGATTTGTGGGGCGATACAGTTAATGTTGCTGCCCGGATGGAATCATCGGGAATTCCGGGCAGGATTCAAGTTACAGCCCAGACGTATGATCGCTTGAAGGACAAGTATGAGTTTCAGGAACGGGGTGTGATCGAGGTTAAGGGTAAGGGGGAAATGATTACTTATTGGCTGATGGGCAGAAAGATAAACAACTATATCGAACTCAGGTGAAATGCGATGGCGAGGATAGCGATCGCATCTCTAAATACGATAGATGTAGATATCCCTATAGCAGTCCTAAATGAGATACAAACACCTCTCCGTTGCCCTCATGGAAGAATAGTAAAACTTGAACTATCCTTTTTGATCCAAGCGCACCGCCCTCTCCAAGGCAGTTTTTTCTCGTGCTCTACGCACATAAGGTTGTAACTCCTCCACATCCCAACCGCTGAGAATACTTAAATCTTCCAAGCTCATACCCCTGATCAGCATTTCTACGCACCAAGTCTGTCGGGCTTGCTTGATGGATAGGGGTTGACTCTCAGGAGTGGTTAACCCCGAGGTTAATTCCTGCCATACTCTAATTAAATCGTCCTGTGATATCCGTTGACCTGTATCATTCACAAACAATGCTGATTGGTCATCTTTGCGGTTTTTGAGCCATTGAGTTAAAGGATTGCGAGTATAAGAACCGTAGCGCTTTCCCATAATCCACTGATTCACTGGCACTTGCCGTACCGCACCTTGAGGGATTTGCAACAGGTGCTGGTTTGTATTGCTGATTTGATGCGATCGCTCTAAGGCAACTATCTCCTCAGGCAGCAAACCCGTACCAAGTAGCACGTATGCCAGAGCGTAATCCCGCAATCCCCGTTTTTTGGCTCCTTGCAGAATTGAATGAACCACAGAAGCTGATAAATCCCCTACAGTCTCAGACTCGAAGGGTGAAGTGTTATGGTTGTTTTCTAAGGGCTTAACCTGCATTTGTTCTGGTGAAACAGCTCCATGCAAGACTAATTCCACTAAATTTTCTAAGAAATCCTCGCGGTTGTCCCACAGTTGATGAAACTCGCTGGTTAATTCAATCACCAAATACCCGAACAGCATCAGGTTGAGCAAACTCGCTAATTTTTCCGCAGGCAAACGCAGGTGCAAGCCATCACGCTCGATTGCCGTCGCTAAGTATTGGGCAACGTCGTAATTGGCTTGAGTCACGCCCTGTCCGAGCGCTTGGCGGTTTTCAAGGGTGTATTGACCGGCTTCACCGACGACGGAGCGCAGTAACTCTGGAATCTGTTCAAGGGCTTGAATGCGATCGCTCGCATAGGTTTTCAAAACTTGCTCAACTGAGCTGGTTTGCTTTACCTGTTCCCTCAACACTTCTCCGAGACGGGTAAACACAGCAGAATCTTCAATCACCGCCAAAAGCAATCCCTGCTTATTTCCAAAGTGGCGGAACAGCGTCACTTCATTGACTTGAGCCAATTCTGCAATCTGTCGTGTTGTTGTCTCGATGACACCCTGAGAACTGAACAACTCAAGCGCTGCTCTGATCAAACGCGCCTTGGTTCCAGAACTGGTTCGAGACATAAGTAATAAAAATGTAAGTGACACTTGCATTTTGGCATTATCTTCGTTAGTATGGGAGCAGTGCAAGTAATACTTGCATTTCAAAGCCCATATAAAGTAAGTATTTATGACCAACAACTCACTTGCGGCTACCCCAGAAAACCAACCATCACTGAAGCTCAACTGGGTTAGCTTGGGGTTTTTTGCGACGATTCACGCTTTAGCAATGCTGGCTCCCTGGTTCTTTTCCTGGTCGGCGCTGGGTATTACCCTATTTCTGCACTGGTTGTTTGGCAGCATTGGTATCTGTTTAGGATATCACCGACTTTTGACTCATCGCAGTTTTCAGGTGCCCAAGTGGTTGGAATATATCATTACCACTATAGGAACATTAGCCCTGCAAGGGGGACCGGTCTTTTGGGTAGCCGGACACCGCCAGCATCATGCTCACCCAGAAGACGAATATAAAGACCCTTACTCAGCGAAACGAGGTTTTTGGTGGAGCCATATGTTCTGGCTGTTCTATCAGAAACCGGAGTTATTTGACAGCGAATACTATCGTAAGAATGCTCCTGACGTAGCGCGAGATCCTTACTATACCTGGCTCGATCGCTACTTCCTGCTGCTTCAGATTCCTCTGGGGGTGTTGCTATACCTGTTGGGAGGATGGAACTTTGTGATCTGGGGAATGTTTGTTAGATCCGTCTTTCTCTGGCACAGCACTTGGTTAATTAATTCGGCGACTCACCTGAGCGGTTATCAAACCTATGAAGTGACTGATGGTTCTCGCAACCTGTGGTGGGCAGCACTCTTAACCTATGGTGAAGGTTGGCACAACAACCACCATGCTAATCCCAATGTCGCCCCAGCCGGTCGGAAATGGTGGGAACTTGATGTAACCTGGTGGTCGATTCAAGTGATGCAAACGTTGGGTTTAGCGAAAAAAGTCGTTATGCCTCCCAAGAGTGCAACTTAGAGATTGAGTCAGGCGATCGCTTATCCCTCTAACTCTTAACTCTTAGCAGTTAGCTGGCACCGCACAACGCTAAACCTACAGCGATGGGCGGTTTTTTGTTATCTATAAGAATAATCAGTAATTTTTCCTTGGAACCTTTAGAATGAATGATGAATCTCAGACAATAAAACTAGATCAATTTCTCAAGTGGGCTGGTGTCGTCTCAACGGGTGGTCAAGCTAAACTGCTGATTCAGACAGGTGAGATTAAAGTGAATGGCGCAACTGAAACTCGACGCGGACGTAAATTATTAGTCGGGGATTGCGTGATGGTGCAAGGGGAAACCTATAGGGTGGAACTCCAGTAAAAGTGGGTCTTCCGTACTTAGTTTGCTAAACTATCAGTTTTAATGGCTCAGAAGCAAGTCAAACAAGAACTGTAGCACCTCAGTTCCTCAAAATAACTTGAAATCCGGAAATACAGCGGTTCCCGCTGTTACGTGATACAACAAATAACAATGAAATATAATATAGCGTTTCTCATAGTCATGAGGTACAGTACGACCCCCTCGCATCCCCCTTATAAAGAGGGACTTTGAGCTTCCAGTTCCACACACCTGTGTTGGTGTCACTGCGATCGCTCATCAGGAAGATAGTGGTGGAGAATACGAACCTAAGAACTTTTCTCCATCAAAATGAATCAGATGATCGGGTGTTTCGGCAATCCAGACTTCTGTCTCCCAAGCAATATCTGAAAGAAATTGGCGGAAAGTATTACGGTCAAGAAACGCAGTGACAAAAATAATATCAGCGGTACATTCCTCAGTGAGCTTCTTTAGCTCTAAAAGACGTACAGGTGAAATCGCGCCTGAACTATGAACAGCTTCTATCAGATAGAGCCAATTTCTTTCTTATGAGTAAGCTACAATGTCAGGTAACTCTCCATGAGACAGTTCAAAGAAGTTTAGCTTCTGAAGACGTTCTCTTTCCAGGTGAAGAAATTTGTTGGCAGTATCACCTACATATAATACTGCTGCACCATAGCCATAGCGAGGGAGGAATTCCTCGATAACGATTTTTTGTAATTCATTGTGCTTGCCGGGGCTAAACTTCAAAGTTTTGCCAGAAGGGAAATTAACAGGAATTAAATTTAGATCTCGCTTGTCGGATAGCTGTTCTTCTAGCGTTACTTTATTTAATAAAAAATCATCAACGCCATCTTCCCAGTTAACAGAACCAAAAGCTTTTATCAGAGGAGCATATTCTGGATTTAACGCAAAAGCTCTTGTTCCATCGTTCCGAGCCGCATTAGGATTTGCCGCGCTAGAAATTATGATTTCTGATAAAACAATTAGTTTGAGGTCTTTCCTTCTTATATCGTCATAAGAACTATCAGAAATATTTTCGTCAAAATTTTCATTCCAATACTTGATAATTTCTCTAGTTCTTAGAGCATGAGTACCATTGAACTCTTTTACTTTTGCCCAATCACTGCTAACTTTTACATTAGCCACAGCTAAGAAAGCCATACCTATTCGTTCCAGACGTCTTTGCGTCTGTTTCTCAAGAGGAACGCCAAACCTATCAAGAATGTATAAAGCTTCATTAATAAGCTTTTGCAGTTGCTGCGACTTTTTTGATTTAAAAATATACTGTGGCAATGTACGCATCAATACTTAGTTAAAATGGTAAAGATAGCTGTAGAGGAACGGTGTGCTGTTCTATCTCATTCACCAATCAACACAGGTGCAGAAGGTAAATCAGTTTCTGGAGTGAGAACAATTTCAGTACATTGACTTTTCAAGTTTTTCCTATAAGTTGCACATGAATCAGCATCCATTTCAAAACCATGTGTTTTGAAACCCTGTGCCTCAAAACCTAGTGATAAGCCACCACATCCGGCAAATAGATCGACTACTAGTGGATGGCTAGGTGTAGCAGGAGGTTTGAGTACACGGTTAATTTTTTCGACGTAGCTCATGTGCTGTTGGTAACGCATTAGGACGTACTCTTGACCTTGAAAAAAGACTCTTTCTAGCTTATCAACCTAGTCGTAACTTGTAGGGGGTGACTTTCACAACCGCAAGAGAATCAGCGCTGGAGAGTGCTCATTGGTCAATCAACTCTCACAACAATCCTCGATAATGAATAAAAAGCAAAACAACTGCCCAAGAACCCAAGGCAACTTTTACTGCCACCAATATGTTGAGCAAAGGGATAACCCCCCCGCTAACTAGTGTGCCCAACTCTCCGTGGGGTAATTCCACTCCAGCCAGAGTGATAACTGACAGGACAATGAAAACAAGAACCGAAACCTTCTCCCATCTAGAAGTGTGCCAACGTTTGTAAATCCCCTGCATCCACTCCGTTGATGAGGTAATCGCCACCAGGCCAATCGCCGTTCCCCCCGCCACTCCTGCGGCAAAACCTCCCCCCGGACTCAAATGCCCCCGAATCGCCAGTTCAATACCCACTAACGCGGTAATAGTCGCTCCCAGACGTGCCAGAATAATTGATGGTTCATCTGTAAATTGATAAATTGTGCAGAATGGTCTTTCATCAGTTAACAGAAACCGGGTTCCCATTACCGCGATCGTAAATACCACGACTTCAAAGATCGTGTCATACAGCCGATTCCTGAGAATAATACCTGTAACTGCATTGGGTACACCACTATCTTCTACCACCGATTTGACGATAGAGATATCCCCTGAGTCTGGTGCCGGATTTGGTCTGAGCAAGAATATAACGAACAGGGCTATCCCTGCGGCAATATAGATCCATTTCATCAATGTTCCTCCCCTGAATCTGGTGCATTTATATAGGTCAAGATTGTCGCGGGTGAAGACAGTTCGGCTTGCATGATCTCGTAAAGGCGTCGAACCCTGATCTGGGTGTGATAGGGTTGGTTTTCAGACTCTTGTACTAGCTGATCCTGGTTCTGCCGTCGGGCACAAGTCCCATGGATTTCTTTCTCCATCAGCGCCCGGTGCAAAGCCTGCTTATCTGTGTAGGGAACTAGTTCAAGACGCAGATAGTGTTTACCAAAAATTGTGCGTAAATCATCCACTAATTCCCCAAAATAACCTTCGTCATCTGTCTTGATTGCTCCATCTTCGAGTACACCAAGACGCATAACTAGCGATGAACGTACCGCGATCGCATAAAGTGTAATTGCCAGCAGAGTACCCATCAATGCTTGGGTCAAAGCAACATCCGCCGCCCCCAAAACCGCAAAAACTAATGAAGCCACTGCTCCCAATATTCCCTGAATAATCAGAGCATGGTAAGGATTGACCTGAACTACCAGCATGAATGCGGACAACGGCAGCAGTGCGGTTATGACATAAATATAGCTATCAGTCATGGCTACCCTCGCTACTGGAACAATATGCCAACACATACCCCAGCACTGTATTCCAGATTGCCAACGAAATCAGTCCCAGGACAAGTAGCGGCCATTCACTGGGTATCTTTAGGAGTAACCCAACAACGATACTCATGCTCCCTAGGGTATCTGCAACCGAAAGACTATGCAGCTTGAATAATACTGAGCGGTGACCAATTAGAGGAAAGGTTCCCCAAAACCAGAAGACAATTCCTAAACCGATTAAGGTGTAACTAAGCACGTTGATCATCGTATACATAAATGTTTCTGTCTCATACCAACTTTATTCAGACCCCCTAAATCCCCCTTGTAAAGGGGGACTTTGAATCTAGTTTCCCCCTTGATAAGTTTTCCCCCCGCCATTGAATTTTTTTAAATTTGAAAAAGGGGGACTTTGAATCTAGTTCCCCCCTTGATAAGGGGGGTTAGGGGGGTAAAATGTAGCACTATTTAACAAATTTGGTACTAGTTCACTCATTCCCTAAATCATTGATTCGTTTGAGGATATGTGCCAGCAACATTAATCCGGCATTGCCCACACTCAGAATGATGACCCCAACAACACCAATCATCCAATCATCACGGAAAACCGATACGACCAGGATCATGATTGATGTCTTAGTTGCAATACTGGCAAACGCCAACATTTTTTGCCAAATATCATCATCCTGCCATGCCTCATAAATGGGGATAAGCAGAGCCAGAATCATAGCGATTAATATCAGATTCATCGCTTTTTCCTCCGTCGCACCCGGTGTACTTCATACAAGCCCCTTTCGTGGTATTTCAAAACAATGGTCTTAGGCGTAAAGGTAATCAGAAATATATCCAGGAATATAAGCCCCGGCGTGCGTTGAGGTTTGACTCGTTCCATGATTACATCTTCGTGATTATGGGGACGGAAGATGATTTCAAATGCCTCAATATACGCCTGGGGAATCGCTACGATAATCTCACCTAAGACACGCAGCCAATCCTTTAATGCTTCCGGAGCTTTGTTACGACCCGGTAAGAGGAATGCGATACTGACACCGATGATAATATTTGCCAAACTCAGATCAGAGGTAAGCAAAAACCAGATGGTCAGTCGTAATATCAGATTCAGATGCCCAATCATACTGATACCATCCAGAACAGCAAAAGTAATATCAGACTCATCACCCCGATCAGATGGTCAAATTGCTCAAGGACACGGGGTAGCTTGAGTACAGATCGTTTAAAAATCAAAAAATATGCTAACCATCCCAGTCCAATAGTTGCGAGGGGTTTCACGATATTCTTAACGGTATATGCCTCAAAATACACACCATTTGCTGCAACCAGACCACCGAGCAAGAGAATCACCGCTAACCAGAAACCGGGTTTTACATTCCCTTTGCTGTCATTCCCATGCGGCAGAAAGATGAATTTGGCAAACGATATTGCCGTTCCCAGAGCCGCAACGTTCATGCCAATCACTTGCCAGGGCAGCAGATTCTTCGTCGTCAACACCTTCGCCCCAAAGCCGGACAACAAGGGAAAGCCTGAAATTGAGAAGCTAGCTATCACCAGGGCAATCCAGATGGGGGTATTAATTGGCTTATGTTGTAGTTCCTTGAGGTTACGGCTGGGTAAAGTCCCCGCTATCAAGAAAAGTGCTGATTTGACTAGTCCGTGGGTAAGCGCATAAAAACCTCCCACTACCGGGGCGGCGAGGATAAAGCCTAACTGAGAAATCGTGTGAAACGCCAGCATCCGTTTGGTATCTTTTTCAAAGACGGCATAGCCTACTCCTAGAAGTGCTGTCCCAACTCCAAAAATCCTGACGATGGGGTCAATCTCTTCCACCATCAGCGCACAGCGCACCAACGGAAAGACACCCGTTTTTACCACAACTCCCGATAGCATGGCTGATACTGGCGTTTCGGATTCGGAATGGGTTAAGGGCAACCATAATCCTGAGACAAAGATTCCCCCTTTTACTAACAGTCCCAGGAAGATGAGTGCCAGCGCTTCGGTTGGTGCGCCGCGTAACCCCTCAAAACGAAAGGAATGATGCGCCTGATAGACTAGCACCGCGCCCACCAGATAAAACAGCATAGCCGTATTGCTGACAAACATATAGCGCAAGGCTACCCAAATCGATCTGTCGGTTCGGGGATAGGCAATCAAGAGAAACGCGGCAATACTAATTACTTCTAACGCCACGTACAAACTGATGAAATCTGCACAGATAAAAGCGGCATTGACACTGCCATGCAAAATAATGGTCTGAGTATAAAAAAAAGCGGTTTTCTCGGTGCGCCAACAGTAGAAGATGACTGCTGCTGTCACTAGCGCATTGGTCAATATAAAGTAGCCGCTTAACTGATCGACTATTAATGTGACGCCGAAACTATCGAGTAACTCCAGTTGCAGGGGTGAATGTTCGAGAAATAGCTGCGATGCATATCCAGCGGAAATAAGAGAGACACCCAGTGCCAGGTAACGGTCAAGTTTGGGGAGTAGATAAATACTGAACCCCACAAAAAACGGTAGTGCAATCCAGGCAATCGTAATGGTATTCATGGGGTATTGCTCTTTTCGATCTCACTACTTTCCAAGGTGGGATTATCCCGTGCTAGCTTCATTACACCGACCAGCATTAAGCACTGAATCGAAAAGCCGATCACAATCCCCGTCAAGATGACCGCCTGGGGCACCGGATCGGAGTAAGTGCCATTGTTGGCATTTGCCACAATTGGCGTGAATAATCCGTCTCGCGATGCCACCAGCACGTAATAGGCGATAACGCCTGTGCTCATCACATCCATTGAGATGATCTTCATGACCAGGTTTTTTTTCAGGATGATGCCGAAAAATCCGCATAATATGGTTGCGAAGACGAATGCTTCTAACACGGGAATTGCCTATGAGTAAATACCTGTCAAACGATGCTAAAACATATATAGCACTTTTTTATAGTGCCAATATATGTTAACACTATTGAAAAGTGCCAAGGTCAACGATAGACTCATGCCACAGCAACTTGTCGCCTTGAGCGCTAAACTCCTCAACAATCAGATGACCTGGTATCATAAATATTGGCTGTAAGTACCTAAACATAATTTTTGTATGCTGTACTAAGAAATGTTAACCTGTCTCAAGCTCTTGGGGAAAGGATGGAAAAATCTACTCAATAATTTACGTCTAGTTAGGCAGGCGAGAGTCCCCACACCATAATTTTTAATTTGGTGTGGCGGTGAAAGCCGTGTGAGTTGAGGAGTGCTGTCTGACCAATTTTGAGCGAAGCGAGAATAGGAAAGACAGCAACGACGAAACGAACAATCCCTTACGCTACTCAACGGGTCGGTCTTGTTCTTCGATGTACTGCTTAAGTTGCTCAACCGTCACTCCTCCACAGGATGCAATGAAGTAGCCATTTGTCCATAGAACATCTTTGCGATAAAACTTGCTGACGCGCTCTGCAAACTCTTTCCTGAGATATCGACTGGAAACCGTTTTCAGGTTGTTGATTAGCTTGCTCAGTTCAGTTTGAGGCGTGTACTGAATCAGTAAATGAACGTGATCAATCTCACCGTTAAAATCAATTAACCGACCTTCCCACTTTTCCATGAGTGTTTTGAAAATTTCCTCCAGTCGGATCAACATTGGATCATTGAATAGTTTTCTACGATATTTTGGCGTTAACACTAAATGGCATTTGAGGTCTGAAACACCCCTCGCCTTATGAATAAAACCCTTGCTCATGATATTGACACTAAACCTTTTGCTTGTGCTAGCATAACACTAAGTCAAGTGTAAGGGTCGTAACGCAATGAAGACAACATTTCAGTATCGATTCTATCCAGACACTAAGCAGAAGCTAGAGCTTAACGAATGGCTCAGAATTTCTCGTTATTGGTATAACCGTCAATTAGGAGATCGCTTTGATTGGTGGCTGATGAATCGAACTCGTGTTGACGCTTGCCCGTTGGTAAGCAGCATTGCAGACTTACGTGATAAACCAAACTTCTATGCTCAGAAAAAGCAATTACCCATTCTGAAGCAGGATTTGGTCAAGGTTTGGCATAGCGGTGAATTGCTTGATTTCTCTGGCGTAGATGCCAGCGTTTTACAGGAAGTATCGAAGCGCGTAGACAAAGCTATGAATCGCTTCATTATGGGAGATAGCAACGGCAATAAGTCAGGCAAGCCCCGATTCAAGACTGTTGCGGACTTCAGAACGCTGACGTTTGCGGATGGTAAGGCAATCAAGCTTTCTCTGATTCGTAAGCATTGGATGTACATCCGACTGCCTAAACTGGGAGTCGTCAAAGTGCGGATGCACCGGGAAATCCCAGAAGGATTCACGATTAAGCAGGTCAGTGTGACCAAGAAAGCTGACGGATGGTTCATGCAAATCATGCTGGAAGATCCAGCCGTCCCAGATTTTGTCCCAGGCGAGGTCATTCCAACTTGGGATAACTCAATGGGTGTGGATGCCGTGTTGAATGAGGATGTCTATCTGGCAACCTCAGAAGGTGAAAAACTCCCCTCCCTGAAGCCGCTCAGGAAGAATCAAGCCAAGCTTGACCGCATCTCAACCAGACGTAACAAGCGTATACGTGGATCTAAAGCACGTCGCAAACTGGCAAAACGAGAGGCAAAACAGCATCAACGGATTGCCAGATCTCGTAAAGATTTTCAGTACAAAACCGCTCACAAATTAGTAAAAACTGGAAAGAAAGTCTTCTTTCATGAAGACCTCAATCTCAAGGGTTTAACCAAGCGCAACAAGGCAAAGCAGGCGGATGATGGGATTTTCCTCCCCAATGGTCAATCCGCTAAATCAGGGTTGAATAAATCCTGGTTAGACGCCGCATTTGGTAACTTTTTTAAGACGCTGGACTACATAGCCGCAAAAGCTGGAGCAGTTGTCATTCCGCAAAAACCTGCTTATTCGTCAATGGTTCTCTGCTATCGGGATGAAATCATCTTTACTGATTGCAGCATTAGAAACTATTGGGATGAGCAACATTCTTTGAAGGTTGACCGTGATATCAATGCCGCCATCAACCTGAAAAGGCTTGGGTTGGACATTTTCCCAAGCATAAAACGCCGTAGTGGGAAGTTGGTCGTAGTTGGAACTATGGCTCAGAGTACCACGAAGGAAATCCTTCATACCCTTCATCGGGCTGTTGGAAGCCTACCCTGTAATCTCTGATTCAGGGTAGGAGTATGTCACTTATTCAACCTTACCAATTCTTTAACGGGACTTAAACCTTGGCTTACAGTTTTTCCCATTTCACATTTAGCGGTTGGCTTTTTCCCATTAATCGCATTGATGAATCGAGTGCGAGGTACTATTCCCGACACCTCATATTCAGCAGATTTCTTATTTTCCTCTGCCTAGAGTGATGGAAGAGCGATAAATGGATATATTTTATCAAAAGTGCTAGAGGATTAGAGACTATACTTGAAACAGTGGCACAGGTGCCGGAAATACGCAAAGCGTTTGAAGTGGCGAATCAAGCGACTTTGACTCGTGAAGAGTTAGAAGTGCTAGAGCAGCGAGAAATCTATATTCACGACCAACGGAATGCGATTAAACTGGCATTGAGAGAGGGCTTTGAACAGGGAATTCAAGTCGGACGAGAACAGGGTATTCAGGAATCTAAAGTAGAAATAGCTAGGAAAATGATCGGGGTTGTAGATGAAGACACAATTAGTCGTATCACTGGTTTGAGTTTGGACGAGGTGCGACGGTTGAGGTAGAAACTTAGCTGTCGTTCCCAAGTCCATTCATGCGAGAGTACAACATCCGTTACCAAATCCGTTGCCACCTGTCATAAATTTATAATGGGATTGGGATTATCAGTATCTAGAAAGCCAACTCATGCTAGAGTACGACCCATTAGATTGCCTACCCTCTGCTGAAGAGCTGCCTGATTCTGACGATACTCCTGTGGATAATGAGCTGCAAGATTTAATTCCCTCATTGCTGAAGGCGATACTGGCGCTGTTGTGGGAAGAGCGGTGGGATTGGTTTTTTGGGGTGGATATGGGAGTTTATTATCACCCAGAGGAACCTGCGATTGTGCCGGATGGGTTTTTGAGTGTGGGGGTAGAGCGGTTTATTGATGAGGACTTGCGACTATCTTATGTGCTGTGGGAAGAGCAGGTTGTGCCAATTCTGGTGTTAGAGGTAGTGTCTCATAAGCGGCGGGGGGAATATAGCACGAAGAAACGACTGTATGGAGAGATGGGGGTGCTGTACTATGTGGTTTATAATCCTCTTCGCCGTCGTAAATCGACTCTGGAAGTGTATCGGTTGGTGGATGGGGTGTACCAGTTGCAGTCGGGAAATCCGGTGTGGTTAGCGGAAATTGGATTAGGGATTGGTGCAGAGCGGGGGATGTATCAGGGAATCACGAGGGAGTGGTTGTATTGGTATGATCAGCAGGGGCAGAGATTTCTGACGCCGGAGGAGCAGATTGAGCAGGAGAGACAGCGGGTGCAAGAAGAAAGAAATCGGGTTCAATTGTTAGAGGAGCGACTCAGGACGCTTGGCGTTGATCCTGACTCTTTGTTTTGAAAATGAACAACTCAAACAACGGCAATGAAAATATTCATGCAGCAGCGTCTGAAGAAGACTGTGAGGAAATGGGTAAAAAGTATGGCTGGAAATTGATGGAAGTTAGGAATAACGGGGATAAGACCTTGCCTAAAGATTGTGTGTTTGAGGGAGAACAGAACTCGTTTCAAGATATGTGGCATGACCATCAAGACTAGATTGAGAGGCAACACAAATGGCAGAGCTAGAAGTTTACGACCATTTAGAGGGTAAAGAAACCCTGGTCATTTACATGGCGAAGTCTGGAGAAGGTCGGATTCGTCTTTCTGGTGGACTGTTGACTCAAGACCGAGAAACTCGAATTTTGAGGGATGCCTATGACTATCGACCTGTTCATCAGCGGCAGGTTAAAATTGGAGAACGCTTGATGTGTAGTGCCACTGTCGGTGGTGGTGGACTTCAAACCCGTCGAATTCTTCCTACAGATTGGGTGGTTACGGAAGTGGAAACCTATGAGCCATCGGCGGATATTCCAGGCTTTAGAGAGGTGATTATTGCTTACTGTGAACGAAAGCCTTTGAGTTTGGCAGAGTTTAAAGCTGCAATTTATGACAACAACGTGAAGGTTTCGGTTGACTCTTTTGGTGGTGATGAAAAAGCTTATCAAGAATTTCTGAAGAGTCAAAGTGCAAAGGGATATGTACAAGTGTGAATAACTTTTATCCTCATAGCAATGTTTGGGTTCAAAGATACAAAAAGAGCGATCGCGCCTTATACTCAGCTTACTCTTGAAATCGGCATCCGCTACATCTGTTACTCAATCCGTTGCCACATCATCTTCCCCTACCAGAACCCGGACTTTTCCAAAAAGTTGGGGTTCTAATTGCTGGTGTGCTAAAAGCCTACAATGAAGTTAGCTGTAGCTTCTAAGCCAACTCATGTTAGAGTACAACCTGTTAGATTGTCTGCCCTCGGCTGAAGATCTCCCTGATTCTGACGATACCCCAGTGGATAATGAGCTGCAAGATTTGATTCCCTCGTTGCTGAAAGCGGTACTAGCGCTATTGTGGGTAGAGCGGTGGGATTGGTTTTTTGGGGTAGATATGGGAGTTTATTATCACCCAGAGAAACCTGCGATTGTGCCGGATGGGTTTTTGAGTATCGGGGTAGAGCGGTTTATTGATGAGGACTTGCGCCTATCTTATGTGCTGTGGGAAGAGCAGGTTGTGCCAATTCTGGTGTTAGAGGTAGTGTCTCATAAGCGGCGGGGGGAATATAGCACGAAGAAACGACTGTATGGAGAGATGGGGGTGCTGTACTATGTGGTTTATAATCCCTTGCGTCGTCGTAAATCGACTCTGGAAGTATATCGGTTGGTGGATGGGGTGTATCAGTTGCAGTCGGGAAATCCGGTGTGGTTAGCGGAAATTGGATTGGGGATTGGTGCAGAGCGGGGGATGTATCAGGGGATTAGGCGGGAGTGGTTGTATTGGTATGATGAGCAGGGGCAGAGAATCTTGACGCCGGAGGAGCAGATTGAGCAGGAGAGACAACGAGTGCAAGAGGCGGAACAACTTGCTCAACAAGAAAGACAACGCACTAGAGAGGCGGAACAACTTGCTCAACAGGAAAGACAGCGGGTGCAATTGTTAGAGGAGAGACTCAGGGCGCTTGGGGTTGATCCTGAGTCTTTATTGTGAAAGGGAATCTAACTTTCACCATGGGCGTTGAGGGTGGATGGGATACCGACCATTAGGGAAACTGACCGTAGTTGTATTGCACCGCTACTACATCAATATGCTGGTCAGATACAGCGCGATACATCACATACCAATGCTTGAACTTAATAAAATACAAATCCGTGTATTTCTCTGAAGTACAATGCATTCCCTGACCCACAAATACCAAACTCCGCAGAAACTCGCGCAAGGGTTGACGGAATTGTTGAGGTACACCGCCCTTTTGATTCCTGATGTCATCTAGAGCGGCTTTCTGAAAGGTGACTCGCATTTAGTCTCCGAATACCTCTGCTTCTTCTTCAGGAGTGGCAAACTCCCCTCGATGGGAAGTGGCAATTGCCTCTTCTAAACGTTCAAGAGAGCCATGCTGTTGTTCGTAGGTTTTCAGAAATGCTGGGGTGATGGCTTGTTTGGTTTCAAGCCAGTTTTTGATTAATGCTTCGTAGTGGTTAGGATTGACTAGATAGGCAACAGTCTCACCATTGCGCGTCACTAACACGTCAGCATTCCTCGCCATCTCAGCAATTTTGGCGGTATTTTTGAGTTCGGTAACTTGAGCGTGCCGCAGCGGAAAATCCGGGTCTTTGACAATGATGTTACTCATGCTGATAACCTTATAAGGGTATAATTAAGTCTGTATTGTATCCTAAAAGTCCTACTTCGGGTGTCGTGGTGACATCAACACCCCGTTGCTTCAACGCTTGAGCGATCGCTCATTATACTCAGCTTACTCTTGAAATCGGCATCCGCTACATCTGTTACTCAATCCGTTGCCACATCATCTTCCCCTACCAGAACCCGGACTTTTTCAAAAAGTCGGGGTTCTAATTAGCATTGTTCAAATGCCTACAATGAAGTTAGCTGTAGCTTCTAAGCCAACTCATGCTAGAGTACAACCCGTTAGATTGCCTCCCCTCTGCAGGTGTAATAACTGGTGATACAGTTGAGATGATCAACTCAAGGGGGTTGTAGTAAAAACCAATGACGGCTGTCAAATCTCTGTTGGAGCAAGCTCGAAATCCCAACTTCTGGAGGAGCCTAAATCCTGAGTTGAGTGTCAGTGAAGATTTGCTCCCCGAATCCTTGACTCTTTTGACGGTTGAGCCAGAACAGATGAAAAATCTGTTGCTCACTCTCAAGACGGATGGTTATTTTCAAATCGATGCGATTCTGCCCGATGCAGATGTTTTACGCATGGCGGCTGGTCTGAAAAAGATACGACAGGCAGGCTGGACTCCACCGTTTGTGTTTGTCTATGATGAGTTTTGGCTGACTTTTTGCCGATTATCCCAGATATTATCCACTGTCCTGGGTCAGGACTATCAGCAGCTTCCTGACTTTTGGGCTTGGTATATTGACCCAAACAAGACGGAGACAGGATGGCGTCCCCACCGTGACAAGTCGCAAAATACATTGTTACCAGACGGAATGCCTAAAAGTTTAACGGTGTGGATTCCCCTTAGCGACGCCACTCCGCTCAATGGATGTATGTACATTCTACCAGCAGCGTTCGATCCTAATTACGGTTGTGATTTCTCAATCAATAAAATTGATACTATTCAAGATATTCGGGCATTACCTGCACCCGTGGGTTCGGTTTTGTGCTGGAATCAAGCTGTGCTGCACTGGGGAGGGCGCAGTAGTGAACGAGCAACTCATCCACGCCTAAGCTTTGCCTTTGAGTTTCAACGGGGTGATGTTACACCTTACAATACACCCTTGCTTGACCCATCTACGCCTCCAACGTTCTCTCAACGTTTGGGCTTGATTGGCAAGCAAATCCTTCAATACAAGCATATGTACCCCCTGTCCGAGCCGCTTGCTGAACTTGCTGTGGAGCTAAAAAAAATGGATATGAACGAGCCGTCAACTAATCTGCCCAATCCCCCCTTAGAACCCCGGAAAATAAACGGTCAGACTTCTGAGCTATCAGAACAAATTCGGCAGCAATTTGATTTTTCTCCTTATCCGAGAGTTCCTTTAGAGGAATCTCCAAAAGATAAACCGAGTTTGCTTTATATCTATAATATAGTCACACCTTATTATCGCAGAAATAGAAAAATTATTGATACCCAAGACAAGGTTATTTTAGATGCCGCCTGTGGCACGGGTTACAAATCGCTAATTCTGGCAGAAGCCAATCCGGGCGCAAAAATAGTGGGTGTTGATTTATCAGAAGAATCGGTGAAGTTAGCTCGTCAGCGATTGCAGTATCACGGATTCGATAATGTCGAATTTCATACTCTAGCCATTGAAGATTTACCAAGCTTGGGAATGAAATTTGACTATATTAATAATGATGAAATGCTTTATTTCTTGCCCGATCCAGTAGTGGGATTGCAGGCAATGAAGTCGGTTTTGAAACCAAAGGGAATTATTCGGACGAATCTCCATAGCTCATTTCAGCGCAGTAGCTTTTTTCGAGCGCAGACCCTTTTCAAAAAGATGGGAGTGATGGAGGAAGAACAACAAGAGTTGGGGATAGAATTAGTTCGGCAAACGATGGGAGCCTTGAAAGACGACGTGCTGCTGAAAGCGCAGACTTGGCGTCCCGACTATGAAACAGAAGATGGACTGATTGTCGTCAATCATTTACTGCGGGGTGACAGAGGCAACACTATTCCTGAACTATTTTCTGCTCTAAGAACTGCCGATTTAGAATTTGTCAGTATGGTCAATTGGTGGCAGTGGGATTTAATGGCTTTGTTCAAAGACCCAGATGATTTGCCCGTGTTTTTGGGAATGAGCTTGCCAGAACTGTCTGTAGAAGAGGAATTGCATCTCTTTGAACTCTTACATCCCGTACATCGTCTACTTGACATTTGGTGCGGTCATCCTAATCAAGCTGAATCCTTTACCCCGGTTTCTGAATGGATGGACTCGGACTGGCAAAAGGCGCAGATTCATCTCCATCCTCAGCTCAAAACACCAAAATTTCAAGAAGACCTAATCGAGTCTTTTACCCAGTTAAGAATGTTTGAAATTTCTAAGCATCTACAGCTCATTGAAACGTTTGTAACGCTAGATACCTCCATGGCCGTATGCCTCCTGCCTCTGCTGGACGCTCCCCAGTCAATGATGTCATTGGTGGAACGTTGGCAGCAGGTTAGACCAATTAATCCTGTGACGTTGGCATCGACGGATGAAGAACAAGCATTTCACCTCATCCAGCAGATGTTGACTCAGCTAGAGAGGTTAGGATACGTGCTAGTAGAACGCCAGTCTTGAGAAGCATTGGCTCTAAAAAACTAAATTTTTTGCCGCAGGTGATAGGAAACTCGTCTAAAGTGGGTAAGTTACATCCAGGAGTTATCAATCACTCATCCCACACCCCAAGGAGAAACACCTGATGAAAATAGAACTAAAGGCTAAGTTCTTACAGCACCTGAACCAGAAGAAGCAGGATGAAGGCTTCACTCTGATCGAACTGCTCGTCGTGATCATCATCATCGGTATCCTGTCTGCTATTGCTTTGCCTTCCTTCCTCAACCAAGCGAATAAGGCAAAACAGTCAGAAGCCAAGCAATACGTCGGTTCCATGAACCGAGCTCAACAATCGTTCTATCTAGAGAAGGGCAGATGGGTTACTAATGATAAAACGGACTTCGGTAACTTGGGTCTTGGTATTGCGACCCAAACGACAAATTACAAATACGTCATTGCTGGTAAAGAGACCGATGACGTGATTACTAACCAGGCACAACAAGTCAAGCCAAAAGCCCCACTCAAAGCCTATACAGGAGGTGTGGCGATAGGAACACAAGAAGGAACCGGAGAAGCAACCACGTTAGCCATATTATGTGAAGCTAAGGAAGCTCTTGTCCAAAATAATGCTTTAGATGGTAAAGCAGTAGTTGCACCACCGGCTGCGGGTAAGCAACCAGAATGTCCTACAAACTATGATCCGTTAAGCTAAGTTTTAGTGGGCAAGGCATCTTCCGGTTAGAGATTTAAACATAGCTCAATTAAATAGTGGGTGGAGTAGATGCTATGCTCTACTCACTTTTATATGGGAGTCCATGCTCGTATTAGGGAGAATCTGCGTCAGTCCTTTGTTATTATCCAGAATATGAGTGCTGAATTCTCTTCTACTGATTTAGTTAACTGGCAACAGCAAGCCTATCAATACTTAATTCAAGAAAACTATAGCAGGGCAGCCAAGTTATACGAACAGGCAATCGAACTAGAACCTAGTGTTAAGTCCTCCTACTGGTATTTAGGCTTGATATGGCTATTGCAGGGACAGGAAGCAGAAACACAAACGACTTGGCTGGTAGGGATGGCAGAGGGTGAACCGGAACAAGTTGATCAATGGACAAAGGAACTGATACAGGTTCTGGACACCGAAGCTGAACGTCAGGAAGCGCTGTCAAACTATTCAGTGGCTTGGCTCATCCGGCAGCATCTACGAGAACTTAGTCCTAGTGATATCGATAATTTATTGCAAATTATTCAATTGTCTATTCGACTGGAGAGGTTTAGTGGAGAAGACTTAACGTCTTTAGGAATTATTGATTTACTGCAATCAGAAGAAGACGTTCAAGTTAACCCAGATTTACTGCTAAAGGTTCTACAAAATCTCTTAGATTCTGCACCGACAGAACTGTCATTCCTGGAATTTGCAGAAGCTTGTCTGCCTTACATGGGTGAATCTCAGGCTTTCATTAATATGGTACTACCTGCATCTATTAAAATCGCTTATTCTCAAAAGTACCCAACTCTAGCTGCACAACTAGCCGAGTTATGCTTGCGTTTAGATGGGGAACATAGGGAAATATTAAGGCATTTGGCTAGCTTTTATCAAAATTCAGGTCAATATGATGAGAGTATAAAAACGGCTAAATTTTGCTATTCCTTAATGCAAACCCTGCCCGATAAAATTTTTGCTCTACATTTGATTTTGCGCGGTTTGATGAGTGCAGGTGGCTTGGGGCAAGAAGCCTATTCCCTGTTGCAGCAGCAGGAGTCATTGTTATTGGCACTCATAGAAAAACAACCCCTTGAACTTGAGCAAATCACTACCCTGCGTCTCTCTACACCGACCTTCTTTCTACCTTACTACAGGGATGACCTAAAAAGGAACCGCTGGATTCAGAATCAAGTGTCTTGGATTTGCCAATCTAGCATTCAACATTATGCAAAGGAGCAAGCAGAGCAATATCGTCAAAAATGCCAACTTAGTTCGATGAAGGGTACAACTGACAACCCTCTGAAAATTGGCTACTTATCCCATTGCCTGGGGCGGCATTCGGTTGGTTGGCTGGCACGATGGCTATTTGAGTATCACGATCATGATCGCTTTCAAATTCATGGCTATTTTGTTAACTATAGACAGATCGATGATTTTTTACAAGATTGGTATGTAGAGCAAGTTTTCCAAGCTCATAAATTAGGAATGGATGGGCGAGAAATCGCTGAGAGAATCTATCAGGATGAAATTGATATTTTAATCGATCTGGATAGCATCACGCTAGATATTAGCTATGAGGTGATGGCGCTTAAATCAGCTCCAGTGCAAGTGACTTGGTTGGGCTGGGATGCATCAGGATTACCCAGCATTGATTATTTCATGGCTGATCCTTATGTCTTACCCGATTCGGCTCAAGCGTATTACAGCGAGCAAATCTGGCGCTTACCTCAAACTTATATCGCTGTAGATGGCTTTGAAGTGGGTGTGCCGACTTTACGTCGGGAGCAGCTAGATATCCCTACTGATGCGGTGGTGTATCTCAGTAGCCAAGGTGGATACAAACGTCATCGTCATACCGCTCAACTGCAACTGAAGATTCTCAAAGCCGTACCAAATAGCTACTTCTTGATTAAAGGGTTTGTCGTTCAAGAAGCAATTAAAAAATTCTTTATTGAGATCGCTGAAGAAGAGGGAGTCGATTGTAATCGTTTGAAATTTTTACCTTCCGTGGCTTTAGAGGCAACTCACCGGGCTAATTTGGGTATTGCTGATGTGGTGCTAGATACCTATCCCTATAACGGCGCAACCACTACTCTCGAAACCCTCTGGATTGGTATTCCCCTAGTCACGCGAGTGGGAGAGCAATTCGCAGCGCGTAATACTTACACTATGATGATCAATGCGGGTATTACCGAAGGGATTGCTTGGACTGATGAAGAGTATGTAGAGTGGGGTATTCGCCTAGGCAAAGATGAAGCGCTACGGCAACAAGTCGTATGGAAACTGCGCCAGTCACGGCAAACTGCCCCCCTATGGAATGCGAAGCAGTTTACCCGCGAGATGGAAAGTGCTTACCAGCAAATGTGGCAACGGTATATCGATGCGAGTTAGTCTATTTGAGTCTTTCCTGAACAACCTGTTTATAGAACGCTTCTAAACCCGCAACACAGGCTTTGTCATCAAAAAGCCTATCATGTCGCTCTTTCATTCGTTCTGCAATATGATGCCGCCAAGCTGAATCTAGTCCCAACTTCACCGCAATCTCAATATAGTCCGCTTCATTTTGAGCAATAGTCTCTGTCACGCCGATCATCTTGAGAAAACTATCCGAGTGACGACCGCGCATAAATTCCCCCGGACAGTTGACAATAGGTAGATTACACGCGATCGCTTCTAAACTAGTATTCCCACCAGACCAGTCAAGCGTATCCAAATAAACGTCTGAAAGCAAGTTAATCATAAGATAGTCAAACCGCTCTGGAATAGTCAGGAACAGACAATAATCTTCATACTTAAAACCAATTGCGCTAAACGCACGCTCAAGACGCGGCTGAAGCAGCTCACCACGCAGAAACAGAAATTGAGCTTGCGGAACACGACGAGCAATTTCGGCAAAGATGTAGTCGTATTGCGGTAGATACTTAAAAGGAGCTTGGCAACACAAGTAAATAACCGCATCCTCCCGTAATTGATAATCTGCTCTAGTTTTGCTTAATGGCGGAATATAAGGCTTAGGATAAGAAACGCCAATATTCGGTAAACGAATCAACGTCTCTGTATAATGATCTTGTGCATTTTCCGATTCCATTAACTCGCTGGACAAAAAGTAATCAATCGTTGGCAAACCAGATGTAACTGGATGTCCCCATGCCACGCATTGCACAGGTGCAAGTCGTAACGCCGCCATTTGCATTGTTTGCGAGTCCATCCCAATTTCTGGGAAGACAAGAATGTGAAGTTTATCAGCCAGTATCTGCTCACAGACTACTTCTAAATTGTAAGGAATATGGTGAAAGATATCACTATCGTCATGAAACTGTTGAGTAATGGAATCAGGCTGATTTCCGGTATAGTAGCAGTAAATTTCAAACCTTTCCTTATCGCAATGACGGAGCCATCCTGTTAACCACAGTGTTCCACTATAAGAGTGCAGATAAGCTGAAGCATAGCCAATCCGAATCTTGTGATTTTCTTTGAGTAGAGGCATTTCTATGGGTACGATCCAGTTTGGGTAGTTAGCTGCCATGACCTGATGCACTAAGTTACCGTACTGGCGTTGCAACTCCCTATCATTTTGAGCCTGATAGGACAGGTAAAAGTTGGTAAGCCGACCTATACCTGCCAGAGCATTCTTCTGCTGTTCAATAGTTTCTAGTGATGTTTGCTGAATTAAATTTTGCAACCCTTGAGAAAATCGCTGACGATAGTAGAGAATTTCTGCTTGATTCTGATATAGGGTTGGTACTAATAAACTTTTGAGAATTACAAAGGTATAGTCATTATGCAATAATTCTGACGCAATATGCGCCCTTGATATTGCTTCCTGGATATGCCCGCTGACTTGCAACTGAATAATCAACGAGAAATGCAGTCGAGCATCTCTGGGATAAAGTAGAAGTCCTTCTTGAAGTGTGCTAATAACTTTATCTGAGAGATATAAATGTCTAAAACACTCACTTAAGCACCAATATACATCAGGCTCTCCTACTTGAACCTCTAAAAATTTTTGATATTGTTCAATGGCTTCTTCCCATTTTCCCTGATGAAACAATTTATGGCTCAGTTCAAAAAAAAACTGCCAGTTTCCCTATTCTGAAAGCTATCTAGATCGCAGGTAGGAATACTTTCTGCTTTAAAATAAGTGATCGCTTGTTCATTTTCCTTCTCTAAGACAATTCGACCATGGAGGTGAGGCAAGAGGCTGTTCCACTGAATTTCGCTTAACTGTCCCAACAGGGAAATCTCTGGACCCTCACTAACATCTAAATCTTCCTGCATTAGAAGATTCATTGCCACACTGGATAGAAGCATATTAGCATCATCCTCAGAAATGGCACTGCTGTCTACCAGTAGTGTCATCAGACTTCTATCAGGGTGAGTCGCGATTACTCTAATCACTTGTTCTAATTCTACACCCAGAGACTCTTCAGGTTGAAACCAATCTGGGAAAATAATCAAATTGATATCCTTCAAGTTTAACGGCAAAAGAGTAGCCTCAATCAAAGCAGAATTTACTATTTTCATCATTTTTGACCAAGAAAACTTTTTCGCTTGTTTTAAACCAGCAGCAATTAAAGATTTACGAACATCTGGCTTTTGCACATCACAAAGCGCATTAGTCAGTTCATTAATATCATCGTCATTTACATATAAAGCGGCTTCCCCTGCTACTTCAGGAATCGATGCATTTGGACAAGTAATTACTGGACAACGACAAGCCATCGCTTCAAGTATAGGCAAACCAAACCCTTCATACTTCGAGGGATAAACCAGTGCCATAGCACCAGAATAAGCTGCTCTCAATTCCTCATCAGTGAGTTGTAACATATGGACAACACTACCCGATGAATAAGCTCTCAACTCTGGAGCAAGTAGGGAACCGCTACCTGTACAGACAATATCAAATCCCTGTTTACTATAAAGTTGAGCAAAAGCCTGGAAAAATAAGCTCGTATTTTTATAACCCCCTCCAGTACCTACTAAAAGAAAGTATGGTTTTGAAATTCCATAGTTTCCGCGAAAACTATTTACCTCTTCAATACTTGCTGGGAAGAAATGACTTTTAACTCCACAAGGAGCTACTGTTACTGATTCTAGGGATATATCCGGGAAAAAGTTTACCAGGTCACGCGCTGTATTTTCTGAAATAGAAATGTAGGTGGATGCCTGTTGAATGGCATGATGCTTTTCTCGCCACATGGGATGATTCAGATCCCATCCCATCACTTCTGGAATCATGTCATACGTTATGAATACAGACGGTGTTGAGAGGGGAGTTGTGTAGTAAGTCGAAATAAATAGGTCAGCATCCTCTTCATAACACACCTGCTGTAACATTTCCCGGTCACAGTCTGTTCTACCATAGTCATAAGGTGGTACAGCACGATAACGAATACCAGGAATTTCGGGGGCAGTTCCAGCTCTATCGAGAACGACAATATGTTCAGCAAAACTGTGTTCAACCCATTCTTCTAATAACGATTTCCAAACGCGGGCTATTCCAGTTTGATAGAGCTGGAAGAATACACCATCTACGACAATTAGAGGTTTAAGTTTTACAGATTGTTTTTGCAACGTATCTATCTGTACAAATTTCCATGTATGGCTATCTTTCTCTTTCTGAGCAATTGGGACAATACCACATGACTCAGCAGTATCGATCATGGTTGCATCTTGAACCCAGGAAAAATACTGACGCAATAAAACAGGAAATATTGTCTGTTCCTGCAAAGCTTTCCATCTGGATACAGCATTTTGATAACCATAGTATTGCTCTTTAAATTTTAGTTGCTCCGGCGTTGCGTAGGCAAAATGTTGGAAAATCAGCCCTCGCTCTTCGCTTTCTTCATGTACAAAAGGATTAATTTCTGCTACATTGCGCCATTGGTTATCTGGTAGAGGTTCTATCAATACCGGAGGTTCATGGGCTGCCCACATCATACCTGGTTTAAATCTCCAAGTACGCAACCAATCTTGTTGAGGATTCTCAGCATAACAGTTACGAGTACTAATAAGCAGATTTTCTCCCACAAAGTACCAGCACCAGTAGAAAGCGGCTGTTTTCTCAGGATTGCTGATGAACATATGTCGCCCAGTACATAGTTGCTCGACTGTCCACAGTTCATCTACATCCACCTGCCAAACCAAACATTCCTCATGAATATTTTCCAGTGGCGCATTCACCATTTCAACTTTGCCATCCCAGAAAACTCCCTCTGGCTTCCGATAAACTGTGATATTTTCAGGATACTGCCGCACCAGTTCATCTAAATATTCTGTTGTACCATCCTTGCTGCATCCATTCCGATGAATTTCATCACTGATATGCCCACCCAGCTTAGAACTCCATGCCGTATCATGCTTCAAATCCGCTACACCTTCAACAATGTGCCAATGCCATTTGAAAGGCAGTTGCTTGAAAATTTCAATATGATAGCGAATAAACGGTTCACCATTCAGGACTATTGTAAAGAAGTGAACGGGTAATTGGAATGAGGAAAGGACTAAACTATTATCTTTTTGTCCACAAGCAAGACTCGATGAATATTCGTGATTGCTTAGGTAATATTTGGCAATATTTTTCCATACCTTTTCTGAACCAGGCCATGTATGTATAACGTCATGAAATGCTATCCATCCTCTATTTTTGACTAGAGGAAACGACATCTGAAAATCTTGTAGTACATCCAAATATTGATGAGAACCATCAATAAAAATAAAATCAACTTCACTATCGTTAGTTAGTTTGTGCCAACGGTTCAAAATTTCATGAGAGAAACCCTGCAACGGCACTACGTATTGTCCAACACCATTTTTTTGAACATTCCTTTGCCAAGTCTCAAAAAAATTTCTATCGGGAAAGTCACTATCATTTCCATCCCATGTATCAATACAATAGATTTTTCGCCTTGTTCCTATGCAAGCCATAGCCATAGCAATAGTAGATCGACCCTTATAAGATCCGATTTCTACGATCACTGCATCTTCTGGCAAAAGTTTTACTTTTTTGAAAAGATATTCTTCTTGCCCAGGTATCATGAAGCCTTCGATGACTTCAACTGCTGTCTGAATAGTTGTGTAACTGGCTGGTTGTACAATCTTTTCCTTAAAGATGGCATAGCCGTTACGTACTTGTAAATTGCCGCCTATGAGAGTATAGCTTGAATCATTAATAAGCCGCTGAAAATTTCTATTATTTTTATATGAATTAATATCATCTAGGAAAATATATTTGGCTCCGTAGACTTCATCCAGTTCTGCTTCACCTGTGAATTCTGATCCGTCAATTAAGACTATATCAAAACAATCAATTTCATTTTCTTGCTTTATTTTTTCAATCCCTTTATCAGGAACACCCGCATTTTTTACGTATTCAATATCCTGGCGTAACCACCCTAAGACTTGCTCAAGGGGATAATTATTTAAGGCTGTCCGATTACTATTGTAAAAACTAATAATTTCATTCTCTTTAGGGAACTCTTCTAAAAAAACAGATGATAAGTTATAGCATTTGACAAAATAATCTTTAGCGTACCTCTTTTGGAGTTCTGCAAATCTAGTTTTTGAAACCTCCAGACAAAACAGAGTTGGTTTGTTAGGATTTTCGCGGATTCCATTGACAAAAGCTTCAGTACTTCCTTCACCAGAGGATGATCCGATTTCTAAAATTGTATTTATGTCTTCTGCTCGAACAATTTTTTGAATGGCTGCATAAAATTCATCATTTTTAATTTCTGGAGGAATAAGACGGTCAAGTTCAGACTTTGGAGTTTCCTTGCTCATTGTTCAAACTTTAATGAAATCTGATTTTTTGTTTAGCGATCGCTCTCCTCTTCCCCCTCACTTACTTTACCCACCTGCTGCTTCAACTCAACCAACCGCGCCTTATACTCCTCCTGCTGAGGATTCAACTCCACCAACTTCTCCAACGGCGCGATCGCACCTTTAGTATCCTTCATCTCCAACCGCGTCTCCACCAACCCTTCCAGCGCCGTCTGATTCTCTGGCTCCCGCTCCAACACCAACTCATAACCCTGTTCTTGAGCCGCTAACTGTTGATCTACCGAAGCCGCCTCCGTTGTAGTAGCATCCGTCGGTTGCTGAAAAGCACTACTAAACATCCCAAATAGCCCGTACCCCGTCGAACCCAAGAAGGCACAAGCAGAAACTAAGACAAGAATTCGTTGCAGCGGTTTTTTTTCAGACATACCTGACTCAAGGAGCAATACAGTCGCCAGTCACTACCCTTACCTTACCCAATTCTCAACCCCGAGCGATCACTACCTTGATATCCAAACTCATCCCAGATACTTTCGAGAGTAAACCAAAACTATCGAAGAAAGCCACAGGTGCGATCGCGAATTAACCACCACTAATCAGAGCCGTTGTAAAATTTAACCCTTGACATAAAGCTAACGCTCACGCAAGTTCAGTTCCTGAAATGGTTCTGACGACTCATCTAACCTGATAGTCTCCGGTTGGGCAGGTTCCCCATTAATTTGCAGTGTGAACATTCCTTGAGACAACCGTTCTAGATAATAAACTCCCGCACTATTCGTTACCGAAAATAGCCGTTGTTCTCCATCGGCGCTAATGGCTTCCACTCTTGCCCCCGCCACCGGATTTCCTTCTGTATCTGTGATTACACCTGCCAGGGTAAAAGACCGAATTAGGGGTATGATAACGGGTGTATAACTCCCTGCAACCACCTCAACAGCATAGGCATCAACCGCTGCTTGCCAGTCAAGGGGAAATCCAGCCGGATCAAGATCAAGGCGATAGGTTCCGGGAGGAAGGCGGACAAGAACTCGGTCGTTTTGAATTTGAGGTTGAGATGATTTAATGGGTTGATTATTCAGAATGAGCAGTAAATCGGCTGTTTCCGTATAGAGCTCTTCTCCGATATCCCATTTATCATTGGTATTACGGTCAAAAAACGGCTGAATTAATAAACCCCCTCTCGTTCGGAAACGGTCAGATTGGCGATCGCCTGGAAAAAGTCCTTGCTGTACATTTAGGCTAGCGACTAGTTCTAGGCTATAGTTTGCTTCACTCGATGTTACTGATACTCCCTCATAACGCCCCCGTAGCAGTAAACCCGGTATCACAGTAGTTTGCGCGGTGGCTATTATCCCAGAACCTTGGGAACCTACACCATAACCTAGCTGAGTTTCCCATCGATAGCTACCGTCAGCCGATCGCGCCGGGGAACGATAGCGCCAACCCACCGTCGCCAAGTTATCATTACGCTCTAAGTTCCGCGTTTCATAACTCAGCAGCAAGGAATGTCTATCATTGAGAAAACTCTGAGAAAGATTGTAATTGAGTTGCGACTGCAAGCCGATTTCATTCCCTTGTTGGGTGAGTTCCAAAAATCCCCAGCGTTGCGTAGCATTCCAGCGTAGGCGATTTTGGTTGTCAAGGGTGGCGCGGGCAAAGGTAAAAAAACCCCGACGGCTAAAACCCGTTTGCACCCCAGCAGCCACACCATCGCGGCTATTATAAGTTCCCAGTAAGATGAAACGGGGTAATACTCGCCAGTTGAGGTTAAGACGTTGGGAAAAGCGATCGCTGTTAAACTGCGCACTAATACCAGGAGTCGGTTCATAGCGCACATTGGCATTGACATCCCAATTACCCTCCTCATCCGGACTTAACACCGATGCCGCTATTTCTAAGGGGATACCACTGGGGCGAAAGAATAATTCCCCCAACCCCCTCGCCGTTTCGTCATAAATACCTCCAACCCCCACCGTTAAATCTTCCGATACCCCCCAGCGTTGGGCAATTCCCCCGCGAAAGTCTTGCAATTCTCCGATAAAGTTCTGATTTTGAAATCCAGATGCTTGACGCCCGAAACCAGCAGAAACTATCGTTGCGGACGCCCCGGCGGGAATTTGCCCTGGTACAGTAGAGAAGGTGGCATCCCGAATTTCCGGTTGTGCAGAAAGGCGTCCTTGGGGATAGAGTAAAACCCGATAGTTTCCGAAAGACTGACCCCCTATCGGCACATCTTCAAAGCGGTAAATACCGGAAGAATCAACTAGAACTTCAGCCAAAACGCGATCGCTAAATCCCTGAGTTAGTCGCACCAGGGTTCCGGGTTCTGCTTCCCCCAAAATCGTGCGTCCCACCTGTGATGCTTGCAACCGTTGCCCTGGAACGAATCCCCCACCCCCAAATGTCACTGGGGGCGTAAACCCTCGTCGTTGAATCGTCGTGACGCCCCAATACTCACCTGCACTCTGACTCCGCCAAAAGGTTGGCTGAGAACCGACTATATAATCTCCTGAATCAGTCTGTTGCAAATACTGGGCTTCTGCCAGACTCCAGGTGGGAGATTCTAAAAAGTCTGGCTGGTTAACGCGGACATACCAGCTACCGAATAGCAGCGTACCCACTGCCGTCAGTTCCCCCCGCGCCCGCAGTGAAGAGGACTCCCCGAAGCCGGAGGATGACTCTGAACCCGTAGCATTTAGCCGTTGCTCAATAGCTGTTAGGGTAAAGTTAGAGGGTTCTATCCGTGGCAAGCCTTCGAGTTGTAACGGGGCTGCTGTTACATTAGAACGTCCTGTTCTCTGTCCTAACCAAGGGGGATTGAGGATAATGGCGTATTCGTTAATATCAAATTCTGCCGGAACACCGAATCGGGTTTGTAACTCTTGAATGGAAAAAACTAACCCTAATTCTGGGTCATTGCGTAATTCTTTCGGATTAATCCGAGTTACCAACCCTGGCGAGCGCACTTCTAATTGCCCATCGGGTAACGGCGTCACTTCTAGTTTCAACGCCTTAATTACCGTATCATAGGGAATTAACCAATTCTCAAAATCAATCGCCTGGGTTCCATCTTCTTGTCCGCGTACCAACACACTGAAAATAACTGGGCGTCCACCGATATTCACACCCACCGGAAAGACAGTGAAGTTATCAGATATGTCTGTTAAACCTCCAGCAAAGGTATTGTACCTGTCAGAGGCTAAAGTCCCTGGCTCATAATAGCTCAAGTCCGTTTTAACTGACTGAATATGTTGAATACTAGCGGGACATAAACAAATATCAAGCCCCAGCAAAGCCCACACTCGCTTTATACGTGGTAAATACGCCCCTATTCTCATTGAGTCCAGCGATAAAACGGCTTGACATTGCTGAACGAAATGCCTCTAAAGCGTCAGAAAAGTATTCAAAGGTTTCGACGCCCACCTTTGTCTCAATTCTCTCGTTAAGGTGTGCCATAAAATAAATGTATTGCTTATACAATAATCAATCTAGCTAGCTTTTTCAACGGTTGATGCATTCATTATAGAGAAATTTTTCTTGTGGTGTAGTGGGGGGTGTTAGCGTAGCGTAATGCAGCATTACTCCTTTGGCGACATCTCCGAGTCCGGTTTCGCAGGAGTAATGAGTAGCTCGGAAAAATCAATGTACTTCACTTCTAATTGGGTAATGGAATCACAGACAGCAGTAACAGAAATCCAATTTCCAATACATAACTAATAAATACAGTCGGATTCAATAATCCATCCCACAGGTAGCCTTGGCGTTTGGGGGTGAGACGGCGCTTGAAGGTACGATGCCACTCGAAAAAGATAGCAGGGCTCCGCAGGTTAAATTCTAGGGTTAATAGTTTTTCAATTTGATGGGCACGGGGATAGAAGCCGCGCTGAAAGTGTTTCCATTGGCTTTCGAGTATCCAGAAGAATAGGGGAATGGCGCAACCAATCAGGGCGATCGCATTTTCTTTTTCTTTGAGGATGAGGTTAATAACTAGACCCGTTCCCGTAATGCCTAGGGCTTTAATTACCCAAATTTGTTTATTGTAGTCTTCTATTGTGGTTTGGAGAAAGAAGTATTCTTGTTTGAGTAGTTCTTGCTCGAAGTCAGTTTTTGATGGGGGTTGGGAGTTATCGGGGGATGGGTTGGACATGGGAAAGTACGGGGGTTACTGAGACTAAGATAGATCGGAGCATGACGCGATCGCACAGCAGAGGGCGGCGTCTGGAGTGCATCACGCAGACTTGATATGAGAGGTTCTGCTCCTCGTGGGCAATGGTAATGGTGCGTTACGCTACGGGTAGCAGTACAGCAAGAACATCCCTATTCTCAATCTGAATATGGTTGATTGGCATCAATATTTAGAATCTATCTGCACGACTTACGCCAAATGGTGGCGGGTTTACACGATTACCGATGTGGTAGGGCAAAAGCGGGAGAAGCGGGAGGAGACGCCTCTGCTATTTGATGTTGGATTAACGGTGCAGACGGTGGAACGGGAGAGGGAGGAGAAGGTTGAACCGTTGACGGTGCTGGAGGGGTTGCGGAAGTATGCCGCAGATCATCTGTTGTTGGTGGGGCGTCCGGGTTCGGGGAAATCGACGGCGTTGGTACGGTTGGTATTGGAGGAGGCGGAAGCTGCCCTCACCCCCCTACCCCCCTCTCCCAAAGGCGAGGGGGGAGAAAAGCTGTCTAATTCTCGTGCTTGTCTGTCGTTCTCCCCCAAAATGGGCAAGGAGGGGGAAATTAATTCTGATTCTCTTACTCTTGCTCCCCTCTCCTGTGGGAGAGGGGCTGGGGGTGAGGGCAAAATCCCCGTTCTCGTAGAACTCCGCTACTACCGCACCTCAGTACTGGACTTAATCCAAGACTTCCTACAACGGCATGACCCCACTTTAACGGTAGATGCCGTAACGCTCAAAACTTGGCTGCGGCAGGGGCAATTGCTGCTACTGGTAGATGGAGTCAATGAATTACCCTCAGAAGAGGCGCGGCGGGAGTTGCAGAAATTTCGGCAGAATTACCAGAAGACGACGCCGATGATTTTCACGACGCGGGATTTGGGGGTGGGGGGTGACTTGGGTATTGCCAAGAAGCTGGAAATGCAACCCCTGAGTGAAGCGCAGATGCAGCAGTTTGTCCGCGCCTATCTGCCAGAACAAGGGGAGCAGATGTTGGGGCAGTTGGGCAGTCGGTTGCAGAAGTTTGGGCAAACACCTCTGCTGTTGATGATGCTGTGTTCGGTGTTTGCGGACAACAGGAACAGAGTACCGTCGAATCTGGGTTCGGTGTTTCGGAAGTTTACCCAGATTTATACCAATAAGCTCAAACAAGATATCCCCATTTCTAGGGAGTCGCGCCGTTGGTGGCAGCGACTGTTGGAACAGTTAGCCTGGGTGATGACTTGTGGGGAAGCGAAGACATAATTGCAAGTTGCCATTCCTAGGCAGAAAGCGGAAGCGGTGCTGACGGAATTTTTAGCAGGTAAGGTGGCTCATCCAGACAATTGTGCTCTCTGTTGGCTTCAGGGTGCAGGGAAAACACCCTTGGATTATTATGCGATCGCAATATGACCGTTATTCATTTTCTGAGACTCGGTTAAGTTTGCGATCGCTCAATTCACCCATTCCTCCCGTTCAAAGGAGTCCCTCTTCCACCGACTTGCGCTCTGTGATGTCGATACTCGCTCCTATGAGGCGAGACGCTTTACCCTTAGCATCTCCGACAGCAGTGCCACGGGAGAGAAACCAGCGAGTAGTTCCATCCTTTTGCAGCATCCGATGTTCGATTTGGTAATGGGTAGTCAGTCCTCGCAAATGGGCGTTAATTCCATTGTTCACCGATTCACGATCATCTGGGTGGATGAGCTCTAGCCAAACGTCTTTCGTTGTGTTGGTAAGCTCCTCATCCTTGTAACCCAGCATCGCTTTCAAGTTAGAAGCGAGATAGATCTCATGGGTTTCGAGGTTCCAATCCCAGATTCCGACTCTGCCCGCATTAACTGCCAACCCACACCGTTCCTCTCCGACACGGAGTTCGGCTTCGATTTGCTGGTATTTAGCAATCTCCCCTTGCAGCAACTCGTTGGCTTGGGAAAGTTGAGTTGTGCGTTCTAGTTCTTGTTTTGCCAATGCTGTTTCTGACTGCTTGCGCTCCGTGATATCACGCTCAATCGCCATCCAGTGAGTGTAACAGCCTTTCTCATCGACAACTGGCACAATATTGAGTTCAACCCAAAACTCAGACCCATCTTTGCGATAGTTAATTAACTCAGCCCGCACTGGCTCCCACCGCGATAGGGTATCCCGAATGATATCAGCTTGGGCACGGTCTGTTTTCGGACCTTGTAAAAAGCGCGGCGTTTTGCCAATCACTTCTTCTGGGGTGTAACCCGTCATCCGAGTGAAGCCTTGGTTGACATAAACAATCCGGGGACCCGGCTTATCGATGGGTTCAGCTTCGGTAATCACGATCGCATCATTGGCATTGAACACGGCTGACTCAAGCAAACGCAACCGTTCTTCGGCTTGTTTGCGTTTGGTAATGTCGCGCACGAAGCTCAAAGAAACCAAGCGATCGCGGTACTCAATGACCCGAGAGCTAATTTCTACCTCTACCTGACCGCCATCTTTACGCCGCAGGGCATGCTCAAAGATGATACTACCCGTTGCCTGCATCTGATGACCAATCTTCCGTTGCCGCTCTTCACTGATGGGTACATCAATATCTTTGGTTTTCAAATTGAGGAGTTCTTTGCGAGTATACCCCAATCGTCTGGAAGCATTCTGGTTGGCATCCAAAACGCGACTCGTGGATAAATCGATGATAAAGATCGAATCGTTGGCGTACTCAAAGAGGTGGCGGTAATTCGCTTCTGATTCTCGCAGCGATTCTTCTACCCGCTTGCGTTCGGTAATGTCTCTAGCCGTGCAGATAACTGCTTCCACGCTACTACCCGTACCGAGAATCGGACTCAGAATGTACTCATAGTGCCGTACTCCATTCAGACTTGGGTAGCTGATTTCATCGGTTAAGGGTCGTCGGGTGGCAAATACCACTTCCCGTTGGTTGTCAAACAATTCTACGCCTTCCGGTGGCAAGTTGAGTTCTTGCACCGTCTTGCCCAAAATTTCAGCTTGCGCTAAACCAAATAATTGAGCGATCGCTAGATTGACGTAAGTAAATCTTCCCATCCGATCAATTACGCAGATTGGGTCGGGGGATGCTGAGAGTACTTGGTCAAATATTCTCGCCTGTTGCTGAATCCTAGCTGCCAGTTCCCGCAGTTCCGATTCATCCTCCGGCTTATCAGGGTTGAAGTTGCTGCCTAAGTCTAGCTTGGCAGCTCCGTTAGACACTCCCCCTCCGTCACTCAAACCTAAAGTCTGATTCCAGTACGCTGCCCCAGGCACCAACGAGTTGGCAATCGGTACAGAGGCATCAGCCGAAGCGATCGCGGTTCCTGATGCCAGCCCTACCTGCTCTAGCCCCGGACTTGCCTGAGCGCTCCGGTTTTCGATCAGGGTTCTTGAAGAGTTGACTTGAGAAAGCTGTTGTTTTAGCTGCTTATATTTTTTTTCTAACTCATTGAGCTGTTCTTGAAGTTCTTCAACGGTAGTCGGGCGGGGTTCACTCAGAGGGAACCCAAAGGATTGTTTCAGGGCTTCAACAACTACTGCTGTTCGATCTCGACCTGTCGCTTCAGCCCGAGAACGGATCTCCTGATTCAGTTGCTCTGGAAGTCTAAAAGTCGCTATTTTGCTGACCATTTTTGAGTCTATTTAAACTGTCTAGTTTACCCTTACCTTTTCCACAATACTGGCTCCCTAATCAAGAAACTTTACCGTTAGCCAGTTGCAGAAGCATTGGGTCAAACTCTTAGGGCTACCAAAACCAATTTTTATAAGTCGTAGGGCTAACAGGGTTCGTTCATTGTTTCAACTATAACTGTTTTCAGTATTAGTGATATTACGGCTATTACACTCGATGCCTGATCAGAATCTATCCTTACCCCTCCGAGCCATGTTCTTCTTGCAACTACAGATAGGCAGAACGGGGCGGTTGTAAAAAAACAGGACTTACGCAATTTTTACTACCGACATCCTACCGCCAGAGTGTAAGGGGATAATCATTAACACTCCTGTAGAGTTCGTGCGTAAGTCCTGAGAACTTGTTTCGGTGCTCTTCTCTCATTGTCTTTCCTCCTACTACACTGTTACCTCAGCAATATGTCTCGAATCTTTACGCAAATTGGCTGACTTCTCTCATATAGGGATGGCTTGATAGTAACAAGCGAAGACGAAAAACGCCCACCAGGGCGCTTAATAGGGTGCATCTACTAAATTTCAGTGTAACTGATAAGGGGTATCACCCCCCACCCCATGTAATAAAACAATACAATCTTACTCATCTTCCCCACTTTCAAGACGGCGGCAGTTCTAGAGCGATCGTTCCGAGCAACCCTTTACGAAAATCATTTAACAGTTGCCGTGCGGTGCGTTCTGTGTCACCTTGATAGCGAAAATCTGCTAAAGCGTGCAGATACTCTTCACCGGTGAATGGTGTGGGATCAAGCTCGTAGCGAGTCTTTAAGGGAGAGTTTGGCAAAAGACTTGACTTAGTGGAGTCTTCCAAATCCTTCAGCAATTCGACGAAGGCACCAGCAACTCGTTGGTTGTCGTAAGACGCCTCACCGATATCGTCACAAATTGCTAGTTTGAGGGCATTCTCCTGATTTTTTAACTGGGCAGGAATTACGCCTGGGGCATCAAGTAACTCGATTTGGTCAGAAATGCGTATCCACCGTAACTGCCGTGTCACTCCGGGGCGACGGGCACTTTCTACGACACGCCGCCCCAAGAGTCGGTTAATCAGAGCAGATTTGCCCACATTAGGGAACCCAACTACGACAGCACGAACTGGACGAGGCTGCATACCGCGATCGCGCCGACGTTCATTGACTTGCACCTCAGCAAGCTGTGCTGCCCGTGTTACCTCCCGAATACCTTGACCTTGTTGAGCATTGGTAAAGTAGGGGGTTTCCCCCTGATGTTGGAACCACGATTCCCACAGTTGCTTTGCCCTTGGTGCGATCGCATCCATGCGGTTAAGAACTAATACCCGGCTTTTACTCCCCGCCCACTGGGACATTTGGGGATGATGGGTAGCCAGAGGAATCCGGGCATCCCGCACATCTAGCACAACATCGACTCGTTTGAGCTGTTCTTTGAGTTCCCTTTCAGCTTTAGCTATATGACCGGGATACCACTGGATAGGGGGAGTTGTCATTAGGGAACGATTAAAACCGGACACGGAGACAGATTAATCACCCGATTCGTCACACTTTCAGATGCGCCTTCTTCGGTTAATCCCAGCCCCCGACAGCCCATAACAATTAAATTGACGTCAAGTTCATCAGCCACATCACAGATCGTGAAAGCAGGCATTCCCTCCCGAGAGAGAGTTTCGGCGTCGATACCTTGCTGACTAAATAAGGCTTTGGCACTTTGTAGCAGTTTTGCTACCGCCTCGGATGAGAGCATTGCATCGGGAGGTGGCGATTCGGCTTCTGGGTTGGGTTCTTCTAGCACCGACAGCAGGATTAAGCGGCTGCCGTATTTTTGCACGATATTGACAACCACTTCCGCCGCTTCGCGGGTTTCTCGAGTTTGGTCAACGGGAAATAAAACGGTCTTAAACATCGCACTTAATCTTGAGGGACACGGACTCCGGTAAAATGTGGACGGGCTTGAGAACGCATACTCGTTTGCCCTAGAGATTTAGTTGATCACTTTTCGAGTAAATCTACGGGGTAATTATCAAGCATACAACCACTGGCATGCCATCAGAACACTGAGCATTCAGATAGAGGCAATTTAGGAGAGTAGTACTGTGTCCAAAAAAACTGTAGCAAATTTACAAGAGTCTGATGTATCTGGAAAACGGGTATTGGTACGAGCGGATCTGAATGTACCGTTAGACGACAATGGCAACATCACTGATGATACTCGTATCCGTGCTGCTTTACCTACCGTTCAAGATTTAATTAGCAAGGGTGCCAAGGTAATTCTGTGCAGCCACTTGGGGCGTCCGAAAGGACAAGTGAAAGATAGCTTGCGTCTGACGCCTGTAGCTCAACGTCTTTCTGAACTCCTGGGGCAGCAAGTTGTCAAGTGCGATGACTGCATTGGTGATGAAGTGGCTGCCAAAATTAATGGCATGAATAATGGTCAAGTGGCGCTGCTGGAAAATCTCCGCTTCCACGCTGGTGAAGAAAAGAATGATCCAGAGTTTACCAAACAGTTGGCGGCATTGGCAGATGTCTATGTCAATGATGCCTTCGGCACAGCCCACCGCGCCCATGCTTCTACTGAGGGTGTCACCCACTACCTGAGTCCTTCTGTTGCCGGATACTTGATTGAAAAAGAACTTCAGTATCTCAAAGGGGCGATCGAAAATCCTCAAAAGCCCTTGGCAGCAATTATCGGGGGGTCTAAGGTTTCCAGTAAGATTGGTGTGATCGAAACCCTATTGGATAAGGTTGATAAGCTGCTCATTGGCGGCGGCATGATTTTTACCTTCTACAAAGCCCGTGGCTTGAATGTGGGTAAGTCACTGGTGGAAGAGGATAAGCTGGAACTGGCAAAATCTTTGGAAGCTAAGGCAAAGGAAAAAGGCGTTGATTTGCTCCTGCCTACCGATGTCGTGATTGCTGATAATTTTGCGGCTGACGCGAATTCTCAAACCGTCAATGTTGAGTCTATCCCCGATGGCTGGATGGGCTTGGATATCGGACCCGATGCGGTGAAGGTGTTCCAAGATGCTCTGTCAGATTGCAAGACGGTGATTTGGAACGGACCGATGGGCGTGTTTGAATTTGATAAGTTTGCCAAAGGGACGGAGGCGATTGCTCATACCCTAGCGGATTTGACGAAGAAAGAGGCAACCACGATTATTGGTGGTGGTGACTCGGTAGCAGCGGTGGAAAAGGTTGGCGTGGCTGACCAAATGAGCCACATTTCTACAGGTGGCGGTGCTAGTTTAGAGTTGCTAGAGGGTAAAGAATTACCCGGTATTATGGCTCTTGATGAGGCTTAAGGGTTTAATGACTTCTGTTTGAGAAATGTTGTAGACGTTGAATGTCTCGACTATCCCGCCCTAGACTTTATTACTGGGGCGGGTTATTTCATGGCAAGATTTCCCTACTCAAAGCCCAAACTGAGCTTTGATGCCCGCTATGAACGTCTCATCATCTTCCGCCTTGCGGTTAGCAACCAATTCCTTAGATCCTTTCACTTCCGGAAACATCTGTTTATAACCTTCACAACATTCATCGATCGCAAAAACGGTGAACCTGTAGATCCCATGTTGTCTTTTTGACAGAATAATGGCTATAATTCAAGCCAATTATTGGTCTTCAGTATCGCGTAAAGCCTCGATACTTGAACCACAAATTGCTTTTATATTTTGAGTAATTTTCTCAATCTCCCAGTTCCACCACTGAGTTTTTAGAAGTTCTTGAATAACTGTGTCTTCAAAACGCTTCCGAATTTCTTGAGCTGGATTTCCGCCAACAATCGAGTAAGGTTCTACGTGGCGAGTAACAACAGATGCTGTAGCGATAATTGCCCCATCACCAATGTGAACACCGGGCATAATCGTTGCACCATAACCAATCCAGACATCATTGCCAATGACGGTATCTCCTTTATTAAGCCAAGTATCAGGCATAGCGATTTCCCATCCCTTGCCAAAGATAGGAAATGGGTAATTGGTAAGCCAATCCGTGCGATGATTCCCGCCATTCATGATGAACTTTACATCTGAGGCAATGGAGCAAAACTTACCAATAATAAGCTTATCTCCTATAAAATCGAAGTGATACAGAACGTTGCGTTCAAAATTTTCTGGATTCTCAAAATCATCGTAGTAGGTGTAGTCACCCACGATAATGTTGGGATTTTTGATGATATTATTTAAGAAGACTAACCGTTTTTGGTCAGCCAACGGATATTTCGTGTGGGGGGAGGGGCCATAAGTCATGGTGTTATATCTGAAGTGAATTGTAGCGGTTTTCAGTTAATAACTCTGATTAAGGATTGGTTTAATAAAGCTAGAGTCAAGAAGTTTTCAAGAGTTGATATCAGTTATAATCAGCACCTTAAAAATGGTAATCACCGAAAATATATAGATTTTGCGATCCACGCATTTTTTCAACCCGTTTTGATTGGTACAAAATACAGCTCAACATGGACATTCAAATTGGTCAAGAATCGGATATTCCAGAACTAGCAAATCTTTATCAACAAACTGTGTTGGCGATCGCACCTCAATGGTATTCTCCAGCTCAAACTCAAAGGTGGGCATCTTTCCCATCGGATATTGCTAGTTTTCGCCAATTTATCTTGCAAGGGACTACATTTATTGCCACCGATGAAATGGAAATTTTAGGTTTTGCAGGAATTACCGAAGATGGTCATGTAACCTCAGCTTATGTACGGAGCGATCGCATCCATCAAGGAATTGGTTCTACTCTGATGGAAACTCTCTTGGATTATGCTAAAAATCATAACATTCAGCGCTTATATGCAGAAGCGAGTGAATTTAGCTTAGGTTTGTTTAAAAAATTTAGCTTTCACATCTACGACACTGAGGTTGTGGAGCGTCAGGGAGTGCAGTTTAAGCGCTATTTGGTTGAGCGAAGTTTGTGATCGGCACGTTATCCTGATTACAGCTATAGCAATCCTATTTGAGTTGTGACAGGTGAGAAGCTTGAAACCCATGTATAGCAATAATCACCGTTTTGAAAATTGCCACAATCTATTTAGGAAACGCTATATTAGCCGCTAAGACCATCTGAAATGAACCACAAACCAGTAACTAGGATTGTAATTGTGATGGGAGTTGCCGGCTCTGGCAAGACTACTATAGGTCAAGCCTTAGCTCAAACTCTAGGATGGAACTTCAGTGATGCTGACGCCTTCCACTCTCAGGCAGCCAAAGAAAAGATGGCGCAAGGGCTACCCCTCAACGACGAAGACAGGAAGCCGTGGTTAGAAGCTATGCAATCTGCAATTGATCATTGGCTGATGATCGGTCAAAATACGGTTTTGGCTTGTTCTTCTCTCAAGCTGTGGTATCGTGACGTTTTGCGCTGTTCAGACCCGCGAGTCAAGCTGATTTATCTCCAAGGCAGCTTTTCTTTATTTTTTGAACGGCTAAAACATCGCCCGAACCACTATATGAAGGAAACTATGCTGCAAAGCCAGTTCGATACGCTGGAAGAACCAAGCTCATCTGAAGCGATTTACATTGACGCATCCCAACCCCCCCAAGCGATCGCTCAAAAGATTGTAAACCATCTCAACATCTAAACGAGAGAATTCCATCTACAGCGATCGCTTATATGGAGTCACAGCAAAGAAATAATTCCCTTAAACTAAATAAGAGAAACAGAGGCTCAAAGTGCCAGTCTCTGAAGCTGCGCCCTTGGCGGTCACCTATTCCATCGGCAATCTGGAGTTAACTATATCATTCAGGAGAACAGACGTGACTAAGCAGCAATCCAAACGTAAAAATCTGCCCAGTAATGCCGTGGGTGGGGGAGAGCTTGCCAAAAAAACGTTACCGCCCAAGGTGCAAAGCTTACTGGCACAGCAGAAATACCGTCAAGCTTTAGAAGAAATCAAAAAAATCAAACGGTCTTCGCCGGATCTCGAATTAGCACCTACTGAAGAAGCCAGTATTTGGTCATTGCGAGGACAGCAGGAATTTAAACAGGATAGAGTCAAAGCGGCGATGAGTTCCTTTCGCCAAGCTCTAGAATTAGGGCTGGACGGGGAAGCCCACTATTGGATTGCTAAATGTCTGTTGGCATTAAATCGCCTAGATGAAGCCTTAAAGTTGTTCGCCGATGCCTTTGAACACCAGCGCCTTCGGCAGGAGTACACAGGCTGTTACCTGAAACTATTATTGCTCAAAGGCGATACAGACACAATCGACCAGTTACTCAGCCAGAGCGCCCAACAGTTTTCCGCCGCCCAGAAACATTGGGCAAGGGGAGCGATCACTCTGCGAGTCGGTCAACCCGAGGTGGCTCTATCCCACTTTCAAAAGGTCAAGAGTCCAGTAACCCCCGATGATGTTCCTAGCGCTTGGATAGCATACACTCAACAAGTGCTATCCGATTGGCAAGCAGCAGCTATTACCCTGGAAACAAAGCGATCGCAAATCACCCATCCGGCAGTAAAACGATTGCGCGTCCTCCAGCACACCAAAACCGGACAATCCATTCAAAATATTTTCAATCAGCGCCCCCCTAACGGCACAGTTTACCAGGAAGCTATTCTCATTTCCGAAACCTTGCACCTCATCGATCAAGGAAATCTTCATGAGGCAGGTCATGCCTTTTTAGAACTTAACCGTCGTTCAACTCACTTTCCTCAACTCGCCACTCTCTACTGCCCACTCCTCACCCTAGCAGGTCAACAAGCTCTAGACGAGAGAGAATTAGATTGTGCAGAAACGTTCTGGCAGCCCCTGCTAGGCGAGCAACCGTTTAATTATCAACTGGCTGTCAACTTGTTACCCGTCCTCAATGAAAATGATTCCCACAAAGAACGTCAGCGCCTGTTAACCCGCCTTGCTAAGTGGCTGGAGTCCGAAGCCCAGCAAAACCCTCAAATGTGGCCCGATAGCCGACTGAAGCCCACACTCGCCAAAATTCACTGTCTACTTGCAGATAGCTGGATGGCATTGCGTCAGCCGCGCACCGCTGTGGGTGCTGTGCGCCAAGCAGAACGAATCGAGCCCGAATCAGCCGAAGTATTCGGTCGTCGCGGCTTGATTGCTTACTCTGACGACAACTATGAAGAAGCAACGGAACTGCTAACTCAGGCATTAGAAAAAGGGTGTCGGTATGAAGAAGTGTACGGTGCTCTTCTCAAGTGTTGGCAGGAATTGGAAGACCAGCAATCATTTAAGGAAACACGCCGCCGTTTTGGTAAACATTTTGGCGATGTGATGGTGGAGTCAGACGTTGAAATCGCCCCCTGGATCGAAGCGTTATCAACTCAGAGCTATCCATTCTTTATGCGTCTGATTGAAGAATATTCAGAAGACGAACCCGCCCTAGAAGCCTGTCAAATTTTTATTGACGCGACGGGAAATGAACTCACCTCTAGCGGTCGCGTTCCCTTCTCCCCAGAGTTAGCTAAACCCCAATGGTTAGCCCTACTCGCTCAACTTTCCCCCCTAGAGCAAATACCAGTTTTGCAGGCGATTATTGTCTCACTCCAACTCTTTGCCAAGCGTCAGAAAGGACTGTCTGCCTTAATCAACGAATACATTCAACAGCTATACTTACTGACCGACCGAGAACCTGCGGCAGCCGAAGCCCATTTGGTAATGCTAGCAGTCAAAGGCAGCAGTCCCAAGCAAATTCAGCCCCCCCTACGTCGCTACCTAGATGGGAAAACCCAACCGGGAACTGCTCTAGCAAACCTGCAACTACAAGTACACCACTTTAGCCAAAGCGATACTCTCGTCTCCTTTATTGATGAAGCCCTGGGAAAAGAACCCCAAAACCCCCATTTGCTCTTAGCGAAAGCCACCACTTACCCAACTGATAGTGAAAATTACGAAAACTTATACCGGCAAGGGTTTGAGTTAGCTCGCCGCCTCCAAGACGCCAAAGCTTTGCAAGCCTTTCGAGAAGAACAGGCGTTTCTCAAGATGCGCGAAGCTCAGGAGTTATTACCAAGTTTCGACAGGTTGGATAGCTTTGCTCCACCAGACATTGATGAATTCCTAGAAAACCTGATCCGGAAAATGATGGGTGGAACAATACCCCCCGACGAACTCAGGCGGCTAATGCCCCAGTTAAAGCAAAAACTACTGGAGGATATGCCCGACTTCGATGACGATGACGATGACTTTGATCCAGAACCTATTCGTTTTGCCTTCCCCTTTGACCTCCCAAGCTCTGGATCTAAAAAATCAAAACGCAAACGCCGATAAAAATCCCCATTCCCTAAAATGAATTCCCCTTACGAACAACTCGGCATTTCCCCCTCTGCCCCACCCGCTCAAATCAAAGCCGCCTATCATGCCAAACTGCGAGAATTTCCCGCCCACACTCATCCCCAAGAATTTAAGGCAATTCGTGCTGCCTATGAAGCCTTGAGTCAGGGAAATACAACTCAATTGGAGGATTTTCTCACACCACGCCCAGTTCATGCCAGTTTAGACCCAGACGCGATCGCCCAATTGCGACAGCGGGTACACCAGCACCTAGAACTCAGTTTGGAGGATTTAATTCGTCTAACGTTCTAAATGGTTAAGTTCCCCTACCAGGGGACGTACTATAATTAAACTTTTTGATGAGATTTTATGGAGCAGAAGGAAGAACTATTTGAACGCTTCCTTGCCTGTTTGCAAGCCACGGAAACAGCCCCCCCCTATTTAGGCGAGGAACCCGAAGAACCAATTCCCCCGTTTGACCCCTATCAAATGGTGGGAGAATGGATTGCGCTACGCCAGGAACTCAAGCAACAGGGCAAGCTCCTCAAGTCGGCTCAAGCTACTTTGCAAAAAGCCCTTGATGCTGCCCAAACCGATAAAGAACAACTCCAAACCCAGCTAGCAGAAAGCCAGCAGCGAGAAGCCGCCCGTTGGGAAAAGGAACACGACAAGTGGTTGCGAGACTTATTGGGAATAGTGGATGCCTTAGAACAGGCTTGTGAGTATTGCCAAAAAACAGAGGCAGAAGCCTTGCCGATGCCGTCCCCACCTCGGACTCTGGGTCAAAATCTCGACCGTTGGCTTGTTAAAGTCGGCTGGCAATCTCAGACAGAACCCCAGGAACACGATACGAAGGCAATATCCAATATTGGAGAAATCTTGAGTTCTCAACGAGAGGGGATAGAAGTCATTCGGCGGATGATGCTCGATCTATTACGCCAGCACCAGGTAGTACCCATGGAAGCAATTGGACAGCCCTTTGACCCAGCACTGATGTGTGCTGTATCTCGCATTGAAAGTGATGAAGCTATCTCTAACACAGTGGCACAGGAGGTAGTGCGCGGTTATCTCTGGAAAGGGCGAATCTTGAGAGAGGCTCAAGTCATCGTGTTTCAATCCCCAAAGCAATAAGAACATAAGGGGATAGGACGAGAATTATCGAAAACCCCTACTCCCCACTCCTCACTCCCTATTTTCAAAAAAAGCAATCACCATGGTAAAAGCAGTTGGCATCGACCTCGGTACAACAAATTCTGAAGTTGCGATTGTGGAGAACGGACAGGCACGGATACTGCCTGACTCAGAGGGTGACTTGATTCTACCGTCCTGTGTAGGTTTGAGTGACACGGGTCAACTATTGGTCGGTCGTGAAGCATGGCGGCAGTATGCAGCAGCCCCAGAGCGCACGGTTAAATCCATTAAGCGCTTAATGGGAACACAGCAAAAGACTAATTTAGGCGATCGCGAATTTCTGCCGCAAGAAATCTCAGCGATGATTCTCCGCGCCTTGAAAGAACGGGCAGAAAGTGCCTTGGCAGAAACCGTACAACAGGCAGTCATTACAGTTCCTGCTTACTTCACCGATGCCCAGCGACAGGCAACGAAAGAAGCCGGAGAGATTGCTGGCTTTGAGGTGCTGCGGATTTTAAATGAACCTACAGCCGCAGCTTTAGCCTATGAACTGCGAACTGACCAAACCGAACGAGTGTTAGTTTATGACTTAGGAGGCGGTACCTTTGATGTCTCGGTAGTAGAACTTACGGGAGAAATCACCGAAGTATTAGCAAGTCATGGTAATAATCATTTGGGTGGGGATGATTTTGACCATCGCTTGCAGCGCCATCTAGCTGACTTATTTCGTCAGGAGCATGGCGTAGATGTACCGGATGATCTGCAGACCAATGCCCGTCTGTTGCGAGCTGCCGAGCAGGTAAAAATTGAACTCTCCGAGCATGGATTTGCCACGGTGCGAGAGCCGTTTTTGAGTTCTAAGGGCAAGAAGGCACTGCATTTAGAGGTAGAAATTGCCCGCCATGATTTTGAAGAGCTCATTCGTCCTCTGTTGGAGGAAACCTTAGAGGCAATTGACCGGGCGCTAAGTGATGCTAATCTAAAATCAAACCAGCTAGAGCGAGTTATCTTAGTGGGCGGCTCGACTCGCATCCCCTTAGTGCAGCAGATGGTAGAGGAGCATTTAGGAATTGCCCCTACCGATAGCGTTCAACCTGATCTGTGTGTAGCATTAGGGGCAGCATTACAAGCTGGGGTATTGGTGGGAGAAGCTGTAGATGCCATTCTGGTGGATGTTATTCCCCATTCTTTGGGAATATCTGCTGCGGTGCAAACGCTGGTGGGCATGATGCCTGGATTTTTCAGCGTGATTATTCCCCGTAATAGTGTCGTACCCGTCTCTCGCTCTGAAGTTTACTCAACGGTTTCAAATAACCAAGAGATTGTCCAAGTCGAAATTTTTCAAGGCGAAAATGAAATAGCTGAAGAGAATGTGCCATTGGGAACGTTGCGGGTTGAAGACTTGCCCGCTCGACCGGCGGGGGGTGTGCAAATAGAGGTACATTTTGATTTTGACCTGAATGGGATTCTTACCGTCACGGCGACAGAGAAAGGCAAAGGACAGCAGGGTTCATTGGTGGTAAACAACACGACCACTCATCGCCTTTCAACCCATGAACTCAAGGCTTCCAGAGCTAAGGTTGAGGCATTATTTGAGATTGATGAAACCCTAGAACCTGAGATTGAAGTGGATGCTCAAGCTACGGGGGATGAGGAACTAGAGAACTTGCTGGAGCAAGCTCGCGCTAATCTTGGAACCTTAGAGGCGGAGCAAGCTGAGGAGCTGCAAGAATTGCTGACACAACTTGAAAAGGCGATTGAGACTCAAGAGACAGCCAAGATAGAGGAATTACGGGAGGAACTAGAAGATTTTCTTTATTATGCCAGCAATAACGATGAGGCTTAGTCGATGCACTGTCCGGTTTGCCGTGCCGTTTACCGCCCTTTAAAAGATACCCCTGAAAGCTGGGATACCGAAAGTTCATCCATTTCGCCGCTTTGCAGGCGTTGTGGTGCTGACTTATCGCCATTGATTCAGCTTCACGACCAAGCCATCTGGTACTACAATCAAGCTTTGAAGCAATTGGATCAGGGAAATTACTCCCAGGCACAAGTAATGGTGGAGCAAGCCTTAGCTCGATATTACGGAAACGCTGATTTTCATGCCCTAGCAGGACGGTTAGCGGCACTTGCAGGGCAGTTTCCAGAAGCTACTGTATCTTGGCGACGGGCATTGAAGCTTAACCCTGAGCATCAGAGTGCCTCTCATTGCTTGCAGAGCTTGCTAGAGGCAGCAAGGCAGCCTGACGGCTGAAGAACAAGACAATTCACGTAAACTAGACATAAGCATACTCCTTGGAAATCCTGTCGGACTGCTGTTTATGTAAGGGGGCGAATTCCTCCCCATACATAAATGACAGGGGTTTCCATTCGCCCCCTTACCCACCCCAATTCTCGATGAGTCAACCTACCCCCGAACAACTCGAAATTTTCCTGGACATTGCTACCGAAGCTGTCATGGCGGCGGGTGCAATTTTGCAAACCTACTGGGGCAAGTTGGAGGAGGTAGAAGAGAAAGGGCGTCCCGGCGATTTGCTGACGGCGGCTGATAAAGACGCTGAAGCGACAGTTCTAGGAATACTGCGGCGTCACGTCCCCAATCATGCTATTTTGGCAGAGGAATCCGGTCAGTTGGGAGAACACCAGAGCGAGTACCTCTGGGCAATTGACCCTTTAGATGGCACGACTAATTATGCCCATCAATATCCAATTGCCGCAACGTCTGTAGGATTGCTCATTTCTGGGAAACCGCAAGTGGGAGCTATCTACAATCCCTTTCGTAATGAGCTGTTTCGTGCAGCTAGAGGTTTGGGAGCCACTCTCAATCGACGCCCAATCTCGGTTTCCCAAACACTGAATCTCAGCAAAAGCCTTCTAGTCACTGGCTTTGCCTACGATCGACGCGAAACCTCTGACAACAATTATGCTGAATTTTGCCATCTCACTCATCTAACACAAGGCGTTCGCCGCAGTGGTTCGGCATCCCTCGATTTGGCGGATGTTGCTTGCGGGCGGTTGGATGGTTACTGGGAACGGGGAATATCCCCGTGGGATATTGCGGCTGGGGTTATTTTAGTGGAGGAAGCTGGCGGTAAAGTCACGGCTTACGATGAGAGTCCATTAGTGCTCGATTCTGGTCGAATTCTGGCAACCAACGGTCAAATTCACGAGGAACTGAGCCAGGAACTCCTGCGAGTTCCACCCTTATCCAGTTGGAAATAATATCATTCCGTTAACCGTGAACGTTAATGACACGGCGATCTGTGGAAAGGTATTTTTACAATAATGATAGGTATGTCAACCGTTTCCTTAGTATCTGGGACATACTAGAATCAATTCTTTCGGCACAGAGATTGGGCAGCACCTTATGTCTTTTGAAATTGAACGCGGACTCTTTAAGCATGACTTTACGGATCATCACGCTATTTTAGGAGTCTCAGTTGATGCGGATACCAAGGAAGTCCGCAAACAATACCTAAAAATTGCTCGCCGCCTGCATCCTGACAGTTGCAAATCTGAAAGCGAAGCAGAAAAGAAGCAAGCGAATGAGTTGCTAACGAAGCTTGTCAATCCAGCTTACGAACAGCTCTCGCGGGGTAATCGCGAATACCAGGTTAGTTTGGGGCATATGGGCAAGCGTCTAGCGACAGAAAGCGGAAAGGTTTCTGTTTCTAGCGAAGCCGCCAAACAATTAGCCAAGGCAGGTGCTAACTTAGATGTGACCTACAAAACATCCTTAAAAAACCTGTCATCGAAGCAATACGAATCCCTGGAGCGAGTCACCGACAAAATCGGTGAAATTAGCGAACTTAATCTGGTTTACTTAATGCTCAAGGGGAAAAGTCTTAAATCTACTACTGCTGGTTCGACTACAACAACGACAGGACGAGCCGCTAGAGCCACGGGTGGTTCTAAAACGACTGGGGCAACAGGTTCAGGTGTCGGAAAATCTGCCACGGGAACCCCAGCCGGTCAATCATCTACAGGCGGTAGCGCATCTCAGGAAGTGTCGAGAGTCGATGCCTATATCCGCCGTGCAGAAGGATATATGCAGAAGAACAATTTTGCTGGGGCGCTTTTGGAGTTGCGAGAAGCGCTTAAGTTAGAGCAAACCAACAGCAAGTGCCATAGCTTGTTAGGGATGGCTTATTTGCAGCACAAACAAGTGTCCATGGCTAAGGTTCATATTAATAAAGCCTTGCAATTGAATCCCAAGGATGAAAGCGCATTGAAAGCCAAACAGTATATCGATAAGCTAGTTCAGAAAAAGGATGGCTCTAAGTCTCAGGGTAAGTCTGAGCAATCGGGGGGTGGCTTGTTTGGTGGTTTGTTTGGCGGGAAGAAGAAGTAGATAGTAGATAGGGGGAGTGGGGAATCAGGAATGGGACAACCGGAGGAGTTTTGGGGAGTGCTGGTTGTGATTTCCCTGACAATACTTGCGCGTGAATACGCTATCAGTGGATGATAGGAAGGCAATCTACCACCAAAGGTGGCTAACTGGTGTGACGTACAGGGTGGATGAATAATTTAGAGTGTTACGATTTTCAGCCGGAGCTGGGCAGCTTTCACGATGAAATTCTCCAAAGTCTTGCTCAATCAAAAAAAGCGATCGCTCCTAAGTTTTTCTATGATAAGCGGGGTTCTGAGCTATTTGAGCGAATATGCGAGTTAGAGGAGTACTATCCCACCCGCACAGAAATTGCGTTGTTAAAAACCCATTCTCAAGAAATTGCCCAACTGATAGGCAAAGGGAGCTTGCTAATTGAATACGGCAGTGGCAGTAGCACCAAAGTTCGCATCCTGTTAGAGGCGTTGCAAGAGCCAGTTGGCTATATGCCCATTGATATTTCCCAGGAACACATGGTGCAAGCGTCAGCCGAACTAGCACAAAGCTATTCTGAACTGGATGTGATAGCGGTTTGCGCCGATTATACCCAAGACTTTCAGCTTCCCCCATACTCCAAAAAGCCAGTTAACAAAAAGCTGATTTTCTTTCCCGGTTCTACTATTGGTAATCTCGATCCTACCCAAGCGCTGCACCTACTCAAGCAGTCTGCCAGTTTGCTAGACACCGGAGACGGAATGCTGATTGGCGTAGACTTAAAAAAAGACCCAGCTATCTTAAATGCTGCCTATAATGATGCTCTGGGAGTGACAGCAGAATTTAATCTTAATTTGCTGGAGCGAATCAACAAGGAGCTAAACGCTAATTTCGATTTGGCAAATTTCCGCCATTGGGCGTTCTACAATGAAGAATACAGCCGAATTGAGATGCACTTAATCAGTCTTAAAGAACAGACTGTTGCGATCGCACAGATCCCCTTTCACTTTCACGAAGGCGAGACCATTCATACGGAAAGTTCCTATAAGTATAGCATTGAAGAGTTCCAGGAACTGGCTGATCGGGCTGGATTTGATGCCCCACAAGTGTGGACAGATGCTAATCATCTCTTTAGCCTTCACTATCTGATGGTCAGGTAGTACAAATGTTATCTAAGTGAGGGGGACTGGGGGAATCCATGTTAACTTAAGGGATTCGATATTCCTTAAGTTAACAGTTAACAATTGCATTGTAGCGAGTAAAACGGCTATCCTAATGGAATGCTGACAATCACTCACCGCTATCGAATCTATCCAGACGCCACCCAAAAACAGCAATTCATTGACTGGATGGAAGTCTGTCGTGGTGCATTTAACTATGCGCTTCGAGAGATAAAGGATTGGTGCAATAGCCGTAAGTGTTTGATAGACAGATGCTCTTTGGAGAAGGAATACATACTCCCTGCCGAGCTGAAGTTTCCGAGTGAAATTCAGCAGCTTAATAATTTGCCCCGAGCGAAGAAGGAATTTCCTAGATTGAGCGAAGTCCCTTCTCAAGTTCTTCAGCAAGCAATTAAGCAGTTGCACAAAGCCTGGGAGTACTTTCAGAAAAGAGGGTTTGGCTTTCCTAGATTCAAGAAGTATGGACAGTTCAAGTCGTTGCTGTTTCCCCAATTCAAGGAAAATCCAGTACCGAACTTGCACGTCTTGCTGCCCAAGATTGGAACGATTCCCATCAACTTGCATCGACCTATCCCCACGGGGTTTGTGGTCAAGCAAGTACGAATCTTGAGGAAAGCTGACCGATGGTATGCTTGGAAACGCGGAAACTTCTTCGGTGAAGTTGATGCTAGAGGGACTTCTCAAGAATGTCCTGAATGTGGTGGTGAGGTCAGAAAAGACCTGAGTGTAAGAATCCATAATTGTCCTCATTGTGGATACAAAACTGATAGGGATGTAGCCGCAGGTCAAAATATCAGAAACCGAGGAATTAAGCTCATTAGTACCGTTGGACAGACGGGAAAGGAAACTGCCTGTGCAGACGTGCTACCGGGGGCTGAGGAAACTCAGTCTAGGCAAGTGTCGAAATCCCCTGAGCGTAGCGCTGCCCTGAGCTTGCCGAAGGGTCGAAGGGGAGTAACCAGGAAACCCAAGAAGTGATTCTTGGAAGCCCCCACCAAACAAGTTATGGTGGGGGAGGATGTCACAGTACAACTTACGGGTTGCCTAGTAAGGTTGCATTAATTTGACTTAGATTTCTGATGGCAAAGGCTGATAAAATTAATTATTCTTGTCCGAGTGGTTTTCCAGAGTTTCTGCCTGGAGAGAAGCGGTTGGAACTCTATCTAATGGATACGATTCGCCAGGTTTTTGAGCGATACGGATTTACGCCGATTGAAACTCCAGCGGTTGAGCGTTTGGAAATCTTGCAAGCGAAGGGAAATCAAGGGGATAACATTATTTATGGTCTTCACCCCATTCTTCCCCCGAATCGCCAAGCGGAAAAGGAACAGGCAGGAGAAAGTGGCTCGGAGGAACGGGCATTAAAATTTGATCAGACGGTTCCCTTAGCTGCATATATTGCTCGTCATCTGAACGAATTACAGTTTCCTTTTGCCCGGTATCAAATGGATATTGTTTTTCGGGGAGAACGGGCAAAAGACGGGCGATATCGGCAATTCCGTCAGTGCGATATTGATGTAGTCGGTCGTAATCAGCTCAGTTTGCTCTACGATGCTCAAGTTCCGGCAATTATTGCTGAAATTTTTGAAGCGGTTAATATCGGAGACTTTTTAATCCGCATTAACAATCGTAAAGTTCTCAGCGGTTTCTTTGAGTCGATTGGTTTGGAAGAGAGCAAAATTTTGCCCTGTATCCGAATCGTGGATGCGGCTGAAAAAATTGGTGAAACGAAGGTCAAAAAAGCTCTAGCCGCTGAAGGGTTGTCTGATGAGCAGGTAGAACAAATTCTTGCATTTACTAAGATTCATGGTTCGGTGGATGAGGTACTCAGCCAGCTAAAAGCACGGGTTCAAGACAAAGCTGAGGCGCAACGGCTGAAAACTGGCATTGCCGAACTAGAAACTGTAATTGAGGGAGTTCGGAATCTGGGGGTGAAGGAGAGTCTATTCTGCATTGACTTATCTATTGCGCGGGGACTGGATTATTACACAGGTACAGTTTACGAGACAACGCTCATTGGTCACGAAGCGCTAGGTAGTATTTGTTCGGGGGGGCGCTACGAAGAGTTAGTGGGGATGTTTGTCGGTGAGAAAATGCCCGGAGTTGGTATTTCTATTGGCTTGACGCGCCTGATGAGTCGGCTGATTAAAGCAGGTATTCTTCAATCCTTTTCCTCCACACCGGCTCAGGTGATGGTGATTAATATGCAGAGTGATTTAATGCCGCTCTATCTAGAGGTATCTCAAATGCTGCGTCGGATGGGAATTAGTACAATCACCAGCTTTGAAGAGCGCTCGGTGGGGAAGCAGTTACAGCAAGCCGACAAGCGTGGAATTCCTCTGTGTATAATTATCGGGTCTGAAGAGGCAGCAGATCGCAAATGTGGGTTAAAGAATTTAATAACGGGTGAACAGGTAGAAGTGTCCCTGGAAAAATTGGTTGAAGAAGTTAAGCAGCAATTAAGTTAAATCGCGTTGATTCAGCGTAGCAAAGAAGTGAGGGGCGTACAAGGGTGCGCCTTTACTACTTTATTTACAGAACTTAACTCATTCATTCGTTGTCAACTAAAAGACATTCATACAATTATTAAAAATCATTAAAAAAAATTCTAAATAAATTAAATTGAAATAAACTTAACTCATCCCAATTTAGTTTCAAGTCATGGCAGAGCAAAATTCCAACCAGAGCCAAATTGTGGCAATGAGTTTAGATAGCTTAAGTTTCGATAGCTTTGAACGTAATCCCCATATGGATATCGTCTGCGTCAGCCCGGTGCGCACCGTTGTCCGGCGTGAAGAAGAAATCATACTGATCCGCAAAGTGAGAAAGGTTGAAGAAATAGACGCAAGTCCAGCTTGCCCCATCAATAGCGTTCAAATGTCCCAAGTTCAGCAAGAGGGTCAACCGACGGCTTGGCAGACTACCAATGACGAGGTAAAAGCAAATTAAGTGGAATAGTAAAATTGAGCGAGAGCTGTCAGTGTTCTCGCTCAATAGCTAGCGATCGTTTCACTCATTAAGGAATTATATAAATAAGGCTTACCCTCAGTAGTAAGTTCAGAGGCTCGCAGCAAGGATAAAAGTATTATCCAATCCTTTCAGGTTTAGATCGAGTTTTAAAATCGGTTGAGTTCCCATATCTAATACCTGTTTCGTTCCCTCGACTCATCCACTTGACTCCGCTCTTTATATAAGTAGAGAAAACACGGGATTGAGCGCCTACAGCAATCCTAGTGTAGCGTTGAAAAGTAAGTAACCAGCTTTCGGGTAGTCTTCAGATACCCAAAATTAAAGGTTTAACTTAATTTTTTACTCGTGAAAAGAGATGATGGCAACCGAGTAGTAATAGTTGAATACTATCGGGAGTTTTGATTTAAAGTATCTGCACCCTTGACAGTTACTTAAAATTGCCAATTCTTAGTATCAGCAAGTTTGAAAGAGTCAGTTAAAAAAGTCTAGCTCGAATGCAAAAACAGCAGAACTTGCTGCGAAACTAGATTTTTTTTGCAAAGATAACTCATTCAAGTTAGTTCAATACCCAAAACTATCCAGAATAGGTTTAGCCATGAGTGAAAGACAACAACAAACCATCGGGAAAACTAACACGATTCCTTTAGTCGATTTAGTCATTGTCATGGATACCAGTGGTTCGATGAAGGACGAAGCCCAAGCTCTCAGTGATGCAGCAGAAGCTGCCATTGAAGCAGCTAAATCCAGTTGTCCATCTGATTTGAGAGTTGTTTGGGTTGGCATCGAAGGCACCTGGAAAGGGACACACTTTAACCGTACTATCAGGGATTATCTCACCCAGGAATGCCATGTTATTGAATCTGCTCTTAGGGGCAGGAAGCGAGGAGAAGTACCCCAAGGGGGAGCACAAGAAGATGGCGCTCGGGCAATAGAAGATATCTCAGAACACTTTGATTGGCGAGCGGGTGCGGCAAAAGCCATGTTTTATCTCGGAGATGAAGCCATTGAAGGCGGTGGAAAGAAAACAGAACAAGAGGATATTGAAGCCGCTAATTTGGCTATTCAAAAAGCCAAGCAGTTTAATGTGACGGTTCACACCTATTTGGGGACGTTGAAAAGTAAGCATCGGGAGGGTATCCAAGCCGAATACGCCCGAATTGCACAAGAGACAGGGGGACAAGCTTTTACAGATCGAGATGCCATTGGTGGCTTTACAGAAGTCTTGGAAATGGCAATTTGTTCCAGTTGTCCGGCAGCAGCTCAAACTCCTAAGTTTGTCTTGCATCCAGGGATGGCTTATGTTCAAGATTGCGTCTCTGATGCACTCAGTCATCTCTACAGGCTAGATTTAAAAACAGGTAAAGCCATTTTAGTGGGAGCGATCGCTACCGAAGTTTCCGATATTACCTTTGTCGGTTCAGAACTTTACGGACTCGATCAAAAAGATGGCACTCAAACCATGCAACTCGTAAAAATAGACCCTGTCACTGGTAAAGCTGCAGTCATTGGTGATGTTGGGTTCTATGCGGTTGGTTTGGCATATGATCGCTCTCGCAACACCCTCTACGCCACAACTGCCAAACAACTCCTTACCATTGACATCAAGACAGGTAAAGGTACGCCTGCGGTAACTGTGGCAGATGAAGACTACAACTGTAGCGAAGTGGCATTTGATCGCCACGGGACAGCGTATATCACCCTGATCGGGTATGAGAAAAAGAAATTGCTGGCAACCTGCAATCTGAATACAGGTGCAGTCACCCCTATTGGAGATACTGGATTTCCCAATCTCTCCAGCCTGGAATTCTTCGATGATGTTCTATACGGAGTGACGGGTAATTTCTTCGGGTTAGGAAATGACGGTGAACTCCTCCAAATTGACACCACCACGGGTGCTGGAACATTTGTTACCTTGACTGAACCCCTAGGTCGTTGGGCAGGAATTGGTATTTATGAAGCGATAACGGAAGAGAAAAAAGAGACACCCAAGAAGACTGAACCTGAATCAAAAGTCAAGGAAAAGGATAATTCATTATCTGGACAGACTAAACCTGAATCAAAGATTAAGCATAAAGAAAAGCTGCCCAAACATCCCCGAATTCCTGTAAACCTAGAACAACTAAGTTTCGATAGTTTTGGGCGTGACAGTCAACGGGATATTGTCTGTGTTACTCCCATACGCACTGTTGTCAGGCGGGAAGAAGAGATCATCATCATTCGGAAAGTCAGAAAGGTTGAAGAAATAGATGTAAGTCCAGCTTGCCCTATCAATACTCTTCAAGTATCGCCAGATCAGTAATAGGACTAAATACCTCATAGGTAGAAAAAAACAGGAGCGATCGCTTTTCCAACTAGAACTTGAGATCCATCATCAAGTTTTGTAAACGGCAGCCCATTCAATTTCATAAAAGAATGAAAAATAAGGTATTCTAGTCGCCAATTACCCGAATCCACTCAAGTAACAATTGAACCCCATACAGGAGGTAGACAATGGCATATTTGAGCATCGAACCCAACTTTTTAACCATCAATCCCAAAGATAATTGTTACGTCATCCCTACCTGGCAGATGGAAAATCTGCAAAACCAGGCAAAGTCTATCACCTTGAATGAGGGAACCTATAATATCCAAATTGCTGATGGATATTATAGTTATGCCAAAGCAACCACTAAAGGAGAACCCTTTGTTTTGCTCTGGATTTACGGAATGAATGGCAGTACGTTTGTCAATAAAACGTCAGGCTTTGACGAAAATGGCAAAGGCTTTGAGACAGGTGCCACCTGGACAACCTTGAATGGAAAAAAAGACATATTGACTTTACAAGTCAAAGAGGAAGTCGTTCTCTGTGGCTTATTCTTTGATGTGAATAAGGAGAATAATGACGGAGAAGTGACGCTTTCAATCACTAAAGAAAATGATCCATCGTTCCAGGTTAAACCTCCCTTTAAGGTTAAAAGCAAGGAAAATTGCTATGTTTTCAATGAAAAAGAGCTTGTAGGGCTACGCCGTGGAGAGAACTATAAGGAATTACCTCCAGGAACTCATCTGCTACAAATTACGCGGGGAAGTGATGTTAGTTACTGGTCAGAAAATCAAAAATTTGATTTGGAACCTTGGGCATTGCTTTGGGTGAAAGACGGTAAATTTAGCACCGAAGAAACGGGAGTTACAGTTGAAGAAACGTGGTGTTCTTTGAATGGCTATGATGACCGTGTTTTGATAAACGTTGAAGAAACAACAACGTTGTGTGGCTTGTTTTTTGATACTTACAAAGAGGACAACGAAGGAAAAATTATCCTTTCAAAAAGGGTTTTGAAATCTCCCCAAAATCCTAGTCTTCAACCCCGTCCTATTCCAGTAGCCATCAACTTTGATGATTTGTGGAATACAATTCCCCGCAATCCACAACAGGATATTATCTGCGTTTCTCCAGTCCGGACTGTGGTTCGCCGTGAAGAGGAAATTATTCTGATTCGGAAAGTCAGAAAAGTTGAAGAAATAGAAGCCAGTCCCGCTTGCCCGGTCAATTCTACTGAAATGTCGCCCGTGGAGCAGGACGGACAAACTAAGTATACCGAGAAAAAAAATGCTGAATAAGTTTTGAATCTTTTAATTGGGGAAAGGCTCAATAATACGGTTAAAATCATTAAATCTGCCTTTCCCCTTTTTTAACCTAAACAGTACTATGGCAGTTAAAAAACAATTTTCCAACTTCCAAGATCTGCTTGCGAATACAACGGTTCCTCTCCTAGTAGATTTTTATGCAACCTGGTGCGGATCTTGTCAGATGATGACACCAATTTTGGAAAAAATTAAAACCCAGATGGGAAATCGGCTACAAGTGGTTAAAATTGATGCGGATAAATACCCCCAATTAGCCTCTGATTATAAAATTCAAGCCTTGCCCACTCTAATTCTCTTCCAAAATGGTGAGCAGGTACTGCGCATTAAGGGAGTCATGAAAGCTCCCCAACTGATTCAAAAGTTGGAGGAGTACCTGTCTGGAGGATAGTCAAAACCCACTTTTCCTGCCAGAAAACTTTAAGCACACAGGAATGGGGGAGTGTTAGTAACGGATTACTAATCACGTATTCCTGCTAAAATTTTTTAATTCCCTGAAGAATAATCATTCATGAAACGTCTAATTGTTTGTTGTGATGGAACGTGGCAAAAATTAGCCAATCCTTACCCAACCAACGTTGTTAAAATTGCCCAAGCGATTAAACCGATCGCTAGTGATGGAACGCATCAAGTCCTCTACTATAGTGAAGGAGTGGGAACAGGGGATGAAAAAGACAGGATTTTCGGCGGCGCTTTTGGCAAAGGATTAGATGAAAATATCCAAGATGCCTATCGCTTTCTTTGCCTAAACTATGTCGAGGGCGATGAAATCTACTTCTTTGGCTTCAGTCGTGGCTCCTATACGGTGAGGAGTATTGCTGGACTGATTTATAATTCAGGTCTACTCGCACGTTACCACATCCGCAAAGCTCTGGAAGCCTATAAGCTTTATACTAGCAGAGGCAGTAAACCCAATGAGCAAGAGGCAGTTGAGTTTCGGCAAACCTATGGCGAAAGGGTTCCTATCACCCTGTTAGCTTGTTGGGATACCGTTGGTGCTTTGGGAATTCCTGATCTAAACCCCTTCCTAAAATTCGATGAACGGATCAATAACAAATATCGATTCCACGACACCCAACTCAATCGCACAATTAAAAATGCGCTTCATGCTGTAGCAATCGACGAGCAACGTAAAGTCTTCAATGTCACGCCAATGAAGAAAAGTCCTAACGCGGATAATCAAGTACTGCGTCAAGTGTGGTTTCCAGGAGGTCATGGCTGTGTTGGGGGTGGATCGCAGCAGGACAGTAAATTCTCGGATGCGGCGTTGAAGTGGATGATAGACTCCGTTGGTGAACTAGGATTAGGTCTTGAGTTGGATGTCAGTAAGATTAATCCGACTATCGACTATGACTATCTCTACGATTTTTATTTTGCACCCGTGACTATTAGGAGCAAAATAACTCAATTGGCGGGAGTCATCCACCGGGAGATTAACGATGAGTTTGAAGATTTGCACGAAAGTGTCATACACCGATGGCAAAAGCGCTCAGACTACCGACCCAAAAATTTGGAAAAGTTCCTAGAGAAATTGGAAAGTTATGTGAAGTCACTGTAAAGTTAAAACCTATCAGGATTTAGGGTAGTAGGGAGTAAGGAGTAGGTATTGACAAACGAATTATTTTGAGGATGATTTAAGGGATTGATTTAAACACAGCCCCTACAAGAAAGGAAATTCTTGATATGTCATCAGTTAATGGCGTAATGATGCAGTATTTCCACTGGTATATTGATTCCAATCTAATCCTGTGGAATGAGGTTAAAAATAAGGCACAAGAATTAGCCGATGCTGGTTTTACCGCCCTGTGGCTCCCCCCAGCTTACAAAGGAATGGGGGGAACCTATGATGTTGGGTATGCTGTGTATGATATGTACGATCTAGGGGAATTTGATCAACATGGCACACTTCGCACTAAATATGGCACACGGGAGCAATATTTAGATGCCATCAACGCCTTACACAGTTCCAGCATTCAAGTCTACGCCGATACTGTTCTCAATCACCGGATGGGGGGCGACGCAACAGAAGTTGCTAAAGCAACACCCTTTTCTGAAAACGATCGCCTCTATCCCAAAGGATGGATGCGAGATATCCAAGCCTACTCCCATTTTAAGTTTCCGGGTCGTCAGAGCAAGTATTCTGACTTTGAGTGGCACTGGTGGCACTTCGATGCGGTTGATTACGATGACTACACCAAAGAACAAAACACTCTGTATCTGTTTGAAGGAAAACAGTTTGATGATTATGTTGCCCTTGAGAAAGGAAACTTTGCTTACTTGATGGGATGCGATCTTGACTTTCAGAGTCAGGATGTGCGAGATGAAGTCACTCGCTGGGGTAAATGGTATCTCGATACAACAGGGGCTGATGGTTTTCGTCTGGATGCTATCAAGCATATTTCATCCTGGTTCTTCCCGAATTGGATTGATGAGATGAAATATCATGCTGGCAAAGATTTGTTTGTCGTGGGGGAGTATTGGTTCAACGATATCGGCACTCTCCATTGGTATGTCAATGCAGTTAATGGCAAAATGTCTGTGTTTGATGTGCCATTACATTACAACTTCTATTACGCCAGTAAGTCGGGTGGAAACTTCGATATGAGCCGTATCTTTGATGGTACGATGATGCAGCAACGTCCGACTCATGCCGTTACTTTTGTCGAAAACCACGATTCTCAGCCCTTACAGTCACTCGAATCACCCATCGAACCCTGGTTTAAACCCTTAGCCTATGCCCTAATTCTTTTGCGTCAAGAAGGTTATCCCTGTATTTTTTACGCCGACTATTATGGCGCAACCTATGAAGATAAGGGCTATAAAATTGATTTAGGTTTCTACCAATATCTCGGTCAATACTATCCCCTTCGCCCTTTACTTGACAAGTTGCTATACGCTCGTAAACACTATGCCTACGGCGCTCAATATAGCTATATTGATCATTACAATACAATTGGTTGGACTTGCTTAGGCGACGCCGAACATCCGAAAGCCATGGCAGTGATTATGAGTGATAGTGTGGCTGGCTACAAGTGGATGGAAGTTGGCAAACCCAACACTAAGTTTTACGATTTAACTGAAATCATTAAAGAACCTGTTTATACGAATGAATGGGGTTGGGGTGAATTCCGTTGTAATGGGGGTTCGGTTTCAGTTTGGGTACAGGAATAACTTTCATCTAAGAGGAATGCCACTGACTCAGGGAGATCCAAGACACAAATTATCCCGTAGGATAGGCAGATGCCTTAAGTCAGTGCCATTCCATCTAAGAGAGTACGTCTGTTTCTGCTGCGACACACTCATTGGACAGACAAATAATAAAGCTTGAGGAATAGGTTTAAAAGCCTAGATATGAGATTATTGAAAAAGGTTTTTCTTTCTCTGGAATGAACAATACCAAATGGGTTTTAATTTGGCACATATTCTCTCTTTCTCCCCCCTTAACAAGGGGGGCTGGGGGGGTTCCAGATGTGCCATTGAAAAAGCCAATTGGTAGAACAGGAAAAAAACCACTAACAGCCCGTGTACCTCATCAAGTTAAAAACTAATGATTATTAATGTTATTAATTTTTGCATTAAAGTTTTCAATCTATTCTTACTTTTAAGCGTATCTTGCTTGGCAACAATTGTTTATATCGCTTCATTTGTGGGAGTAATACCCGCCATTCTGAAGCACAAGTACACTCGTGCCTTAGCGTATAACAAAAAAGGACTGGATTGCTACCAGTTTCAGAACTATCAAGATGCCATTGATTCCTATGACAAAGCCCTAGAAGTTTACCCGAAATTATATCATGCTCACTACAACCGGGCAAATACTTTTTACGAACTTAACGACTATCAAAAAGTTATTGAAGATTACACTCAAGCGATTGCCATTAAGCCTAATTATGCGGAAGCTTATAACAATAGAGCTAATACTTACTACACTTTAAAAAACTATCAAAAAGCCTTAGAAGATTACAGTCATGCTATTGGAGTAAATCCTGACTATTGTAAAGCCTATTATAATAGAGCGAATGCTCATTATACTTTAAGAAATTATGCAGAAGCAATTGAAGATTATAGTCAAGCGATCGCTCTCAATTCCAACTACGCTGAAGCCTACAATAATCGAGGGAATATTTATTACTGTCTCAAACAGTACCAAAAAGCGATTGAAGATTACAATCAAGCTATTGACCTTAATCCCAACTACGCTGACGCTTACAGTAACCGGGGAAATACCTATTACGACTCAAGCAATTATAAAAAAGCAATTGAAGATTATAGTCAAGCTATTACTCTCAATCCTGACAGGCATGAAGCCTACAATAACCGAGGGAATGCCTATTACAATCTAAAACAGTATCAAAACGCCGTTGAAAATTGTGATCAGGCTATTACCCTTAATCCTAATTATATTGAAGCCTACTACAATCGAGGATTAGCGCAAAACAAACTAAATAACCCAGAGGACGCTGTAACAGATTTTCAAAAGGCTTTAGAATTGGTGAAGCAGCAAGGGGATACCGTTCTTTACCAGGAAATACAAGAAACTCTACAAAAATTACCGTTAAGTCGGCAAATCAGCTCTCCTTAAAAATGAGCAGGAGTAAGGGCTTCTTCGCCGTGAAGCCGATGATGCACCTGACTCAATGCGTACCAAGTTTGCTCGTCAACAATGCCATCAACAAGCAAACCCTGGCGCTTTTGGAAGGAGCGGACAGCCAGTTCAGTGCGATCGCCAAAATCACCATCAACCGGAGCCTGATAGTCTCCAGTTAACCGCAGCACCAACTGCAAGGTAATCACAGTTGTATCCTTACTTCCTAAGCGCAGGACAGGCATATTAACAGGTGCGCCACTAAACAGAGCTGTCCAAGTCAGGGAACCAACGATGCCATCCTCTCTGAGAAAAACACTGTGCTGGAAGTCTATCACGGCATCGCGGACGGACATATCGAAAAAACCGCCGATGGGTCCAGTGTAGGTGCCGCGATGGGTCAGTAATTTTTGTAATTCTACAACGCTTGTCCCCACAGAACCCATTTGTAGTACAGGTTTATTAGCGGCAGATGTAGCGATCGCATGAGCCTTATGCGTTTCCTTATCGATTAGAGCTTGCATGGTATATCCTTCATGAGCGGCTATCTACAGCTATCCAGGTACTGTTGATCTCTACAACCCCACGTTCTCTAACAAGTTCAACGGTATAAGAGTAAGGGGAATCTATAACGTCAATCCTACTGTAGAATTACCTAACCTGAAACCATGAGGAAGGAATAATTCATAGATAGGGCTGGTGAAGCGATAAGGAAAAGCGATTGCGCCTGAGAGGGAAGACTCAAGGATGCGATCGCTTAATCAAATTTAACGGATTTTATCTGTGTAGCTGCGGTTACTTAAACAGAAGCTTTACAACCCCTAAGCTGACCGTTAAGTCAACTCATGAGATGAGTACTATCTAGGCGAGGATAAAATCACTGCTGTTGAGGGCATTCGCTTGAATTCCGGTTAAGATAGCGAGGTCTGTATTGAAGGCACTAATACGAGTATCATTGCCATCTTGAATCAGGTCGAGTTGTTGGAACGTGATACCTAGACCACGAATGCCAATCCGGTCAATCTCTAGCTCAAAGTCGGTAATCGTGTGAGCCGCACTAGGAACAAAGCCATTAACAATCCAGAACTGTTCTGCACCATTACCGCCCGTCATGGTACTACCACCATTACCACCGAACAATAGATCATCACCATCGCCGCCCGAGAGTTGGTCATTGAAACCAGCAATGAGGATATCATCACCTTTGCCGCCATCAAGACTGTTATTGCCTGAACCGAACGAGGCATTAAGAATATCATCGCCATCGCCACCTGACAATTGGTCATTGAAGCCAGCTAAGAGATTATCATCACCTTTGCCACCATCAAGGCTGTTATTTCCTGTACCAACAGAAGCATTAAGGATATCATCGCCGTCACCGCCCAAAAGTTGGTCATTCGAGCCAGCGAAGAGGTTGTCGTCACCTTTACCACCATCAAGCAGATTGTTCCCGCTACCATTAATGGCATTGAGGATATCTTCACCCTTGCCGCCTAATAGGTGATCATTAGAACCAGCCAAGAGAACATCGTCACCATTGCCCCCATCAAGCAGGTTATTTCCGCCACCACTGGAAGCATCAAGGGTGTCATGACCACTGCCACCAAATAACTGATCGTTGAGGTTGGCTAACAGTTCATCGTTGCCTTTACCACCATCGAGCAGGTTATTTCCCGCACCATTGGATACATCCAGGCGATCATTGCCAGCTTCACCAAATAATTGGTCGTAGCTATTCCCGATCAGGGTATCATTACCTTTACCGCCGTAGAATTGATTCCCACCAGCGCTGCCTGAGCCATCAACCTCATCGTTCCCAGCCAGGGCAAAAACGATGACGGGACTGTCAGTAATGGTGAGAACATCATTGCCACTGGTGCCAAAAATCGGAGTGGGAGGAATTTTTTGGTTGCCAAAGTCGATGTTCGTGACGGTATCACCAGGGCTGAGAGTTACCTTCTGGCTACCACTGATAGGAAGTGAATTACCCGTGAATGATAAGTTGTCAACCAGCAATCCTGAGTCAACAGCGGTATCTCCTACGTCCACAACCCCGATTCCCAGGGTAAAAGTACCAGCGGTTTGGAAAGTATAGGAGAAGGTGTCAAATCCAGTCTCTTCATTAAAAATGGTGGGAGAGGACACAAAAGAGCTATTTGTATTAGCCAGTGTGTTTAAGGTGTTCGAGACAATCGAAACGAAGCCAAAATCGTTGAAGGAAGTGGGCGTAGCTTCATTCGTGAGGAAGTTCCAATCAAAGCTCAATTGAGTGCCAGCCGACACAGTGACTGTTTGTTTGAGCGCTGAACCAACAGTGGCATTGCCATTGCCCAAACTATCTAAGCTTCCGGAAGTCAACCCTAAGAAAGTTTCTAGTTGGGCATCGCTTACAGAAGCACCGCCGTTAGTGAGTAACGCCTGATTAGTTCCCTCGGTTGGACCCGAACCAAAAGCAGATGTCTCGATAGTAGCGTTACCAGTTGTTTGCCAAGGATCGAAGATGCCCGTTTCAAAACCACCGTTAAAACCAGGGGAAGTCTGCTTCCAACCGGGTTTTAGCACCTCGGCAACGGTGTAAGTACCTGGATTCAGGTTCGTGAAGGTATAGTTACCCTGGATATCGGTTTTCGTAGATGTCTCACCGGAATCGAGTTGACCGTTTTGATTATCATCTAAGTAAATTGTCCAGCCTGCCAAACCTGGCTCATTGGCATCTTGTTTTCCATCCCCATTGAAATCATTCCACTTACTGCCGCTAATTTCTCCTGGCTGAGGTACTCCAATAAACACATTATCGATCGCCCAGTTATCGAAGCCATTACCACTATGATTGATTTGACGCCAGCGGAAACTGGTGCTACTGGTTTGGGCTGCGGTGGGAACTGTTTCGCTAAGTGTTGTCCAACTGGTGAAGTCTTCCGTGTCATAGAGTCCGAGTTGAGTCCAACCGCTACCACCATTGACGGAATATTCCAGTACTACATCTTCCCCTGGATCGGCATTTTCTCCACCATTAGAGCTATCGCCAAAGATTAGGTCGAAGAAGACTGTACCACCACTAGAGACATCCACAAAGTTGGTGGTGGCAAAGCGGGAGTTTCCGCCGGGAGAGCCATTGTTAAACCACAAGGAATTCCCATCACTACCCACAAAGTTGCTATTGGCTGTGCCGTTGGTGATGGTTGACCATTGGCTATTGTCAATGTCTGGATCAAAGTCATCAACAACGCTGTTGAGGATCGGTGGTCCAACAGTTACATTGTCTATTGCCCAGTTATCGAAGTTAATACCACTGTGAGCGATTTGCCGCCAACGGAAGTTGGTGCTACTCGTCTGAGCTACAGTGGGAATCGTCTCCGTTAGAGTTGTCCAAGTGGTGAAGGCTTCAGTATCGTAAAGACCAAATTGGTTCCAAGTGCTGCCATTATTAATAGAATATTCCAGCACCACGTCTTCCCCTGGATCGGCATTCTCGCCACCATTGAAACCATCGCCAAAGATCAGGTCAAAGGTAATCGTGCCGCCATTAGCGACATCTACCAGGTTGGTGATGGCAAAACGAGAGTTACCGCCAGGAGAACCATTGTTAAACCAAAGCGAGTTCCCATCACTGCCAACAAAGTTGCTATTGGCTGTACCGTTAGTGATGTTTGACCATTGGCTATTGTCAATGTCTGGGTCAAAGTCATCAAAGATTACGGGAAGAACTGAAGGAGGGGTAGAGCCAGTGAGGGCACTGTAGGCATTGAGCCGCCCACCTGAAACAGTTATTCCTTGTAATGCTGGAATTGGGTCAACGGTTGCCAGGATGCGATCCTTGACCTGCTGGGCAGTTAGCGTTGGGTCTTGAGACAAAATCAAACTGGCAACGCCTGCTACGTGAGGGCTTGCCATAGACGTTCCACTCTTGAAACCGTATCCACCCCCAGGAATGGTGCTGTACACAGAAGAGCCTGGTGCCCCTAAATCTACGGAAGTAAGTCCGTAATTGGAAGTGCCAGACAACTGCTCGTTATGATTTGTGTTAGCTACGGAAATGATGTTATCCAGGTTGTAGCTGGAGGGGTAATGGGGGGAGAAGTCGGTATCTTGACCACTATTCCCGGCGGCGGCAATGAATAACTGTCCGGCTGCACCAGCCGCCGCGATCGCATCAGACAACCCCTGGGAAAAGCCGCCACCACCCCAGCTATTGTTGGTTAGGTTAGCGCCCATCATCGTGGCATATTCGACTGCCTGAATCGCATCGAAGGTATTGCCGAAACCCGATGCGCCTAGGAACTTGAGCGCCATAATATCAGCCGACCAACTGACACCCGTCACACCGATACCATTGTTTCCTTCGGCGGCGATTGTTCCGGCTACATGAGTGCCATGACTGTTATCGTCAAATGGGTCGTTATCATCATTGGCAAAGTCCCAACCGTAGATATCATCAACGTAGCCGTTATTATCATCATCAATCCCATTTCCGGCAATTTCTCCCGGATTTGTCCACATATTGTCGTTGAGATCGGGATGGTTATAGTCCACCCCGGTATCAATTACCCCAACGACTACGTTGTTTCCGGTTTCAATATCCCAGGCTTCGGGAGCGTCAATGTCAGCGTCAGCCGTACCACCTGTCTGTCCGGTATTGTTTAGCCCCCAAAGTTCATTGAATTCGGGGTCGTTTGGGACTGTTGTATTGATAGAAACGATATAATTGGGTTCGATATATTCAACGGCAGGATCATCCCCATAAAGCGCCATGGCTTCGGCGACGCTCATCCCTTTGATTTCCCAAAGCTCAATGCCCATTGTTTGAGTGGACTCTATCACCTTAGCGCCAAGGCTTGTTTTGAGAGCGTTAATCTGATTAGTTGACGCAATTGATGGGTTAAGTTTAATAATCACCTCACCGGAGGCGTAGTCTGTTCCTTCTACACCCATTGTGCTAGAGAGTTCTTGCACTAAGGCTTGCAACTCTAATGGCTCCATCTCGCGCTTGGGCAAAACTGCTACCTGATCAGTACTATCGTCTTCTACTTCTACTGAACCATTGAGTTCAACTTGGCTGTCGTCGAATTGATCGAATGAATCCTGAACTGGCATAGTTTTCATTCCTTCTATTTTTACTGGAAATACTCTACCTGGCGCTTTCTCTACTTTAGTACCTAAACCCTAAAAAATTTACCTTACTTAACTTATGGGCATAGTAATTATCCTCTGAAACTCTTTTTATCTGAAGGTTACAAGATTCCCTGCAAAAATCCTAGTTAAATTTCTGCAACTTGCTTCACTAATTACTCTGGATAGGGCGGCGGGTTTTACGCACAAATTCGCTTTTTGTTACAAAACTTGACTAATGCCTAAAATTACGATCAAGTTTCGCGGTTCAGAACCCTTATCCTGTAAAGCTTAGAGACTTGATGGCAACAGCCATCCGTCAATCCTTAAATAAGTTTTGGTTACTTAAAGTATTGCTTTGCAACTTATTAAGATGTCTATTCACAAGCGTGTATCTTTTGTCTATTCACAGGTGTGTATGGATCGCCAGTACCGATAGCATACCTTCAGAATTTATATATAAATTTTTGTAAAGATAATGAAATCTTTCGTAAAACGCTTATATGAGTGTCACTTCTTGGAAACGCCCGACTTTTGAACAAAACTAACCTGCTTTAGCTCGCCGCTAACCAACCAAGCCGCTGCAATCAAACTAACAAGAATTAGCAGAATAGTCGCTAAAAGAATCGCCACCCGACTGGAGCTTTTCTGCTCTTGAATCGGTTGAGCGATTCTAAATTCATCGAACTTGACAACCTTAGAAGACGGTTCTCGTGTGTCGAAGCGGTAACTGCTGACTAGCCCCGTCCCCGTGTCTAAAATGCTAAATACTGTGATATCGTTACTGGCAATATAGGATAGGGGTTGATTATCGTCTCCCAGTAGGGGTGCAAGTGTTGGTATCACTGGCTCTAGCCCATTGGGATCACCCGTTGCTATATAGTTTTTGCGATCGCTTTTTGGCACTTGACGCTGCTTATCTCTCATAAAAGCACCGTAAGTATTGCCGACATTCGACGTTTCCAAAAAGTGCATCCCCCTGGAACTCACAAAGCGATTCCAGATATGGGAGTGTCCATACAATACCAGTTGCACACCTGCCGCCTCCAGCAGTGGCACGACATCTCGAATAATGTAATCGGCTTTCTTGGGATACTCGTAACGTACTGCTATTACCTTCCCCTCTGCATCTCGCTCAATAACTTGGATTGGGTCAGTGTAAGGTGGTACGATGTTATCACCCAGCGAATGGGGCGGATGGTGAAACATGACAATCTTATACTTCGCCTGCTGGAACTGTGGGCTGTTCAGTTCTGCTTGCAGCCAATTGTACTGGGCGCTTCCTTTCTTAATCGGTTCAAAAATATGCTGCCCATATCCCCACGCGGTTGGGTTGTTCAAGTCTTTTTCTCGTTCCTGAAACCGTCCCTTGGCATTGGGTTTCTGGCTGGGCGTTCTCCAAATATTGGTAATGTAGAGTGATACTAAGCGGATATCTCCGAAGGTGAGGGCATAATAGTTTTCTTGACTGGGACTACTCTGGGGGAGGGTAAAAATTTCCTTGTAAGTGTCGGTATTAAAGGTGTTATTTCTCAGCCAAATTTCCCGCAAGCTTGGGTCATTTTTTTGATAAATCGCTTCAGCCACTTTACGAGGAATAGGGTCGTTGAACTGGTCGTTCAAGCTTTTATCCGTTGACAACCGCCCCATCACCTCATGGTTGCCTGTTGCTGGAAATAGGGGGGCGTGTTGAATCAATTCACCGCCAGTGTAGGTGGTTTTGATGCCATCTTTCTCCAGTTTGTAATCAGCGTTACCCTGAAGAACAGGAAAAAAAGCACCCTCCTGATTATCATCAAACCATTCCGAAGCGCGATCAGGAATATTCACCAAGTCACCTGCCATGAAAACAGCATCAACTTGCCCAATAGTCTCAGCAACCTTTTGGAGATTTGCTGCTGTCATCGGTTTTTGCTGGTGATCAGAGGTGAGTAGAATTTTCAGGGGGGTTTGGGGTAACGGTGCGGGAGTTAAAGTAAATTGATGGCTGCTTATTTTCTGCCCGTCTTCCCACACACTCGTCACCCGATACGGAATGCGCTTGCCGGGAGTGAGTCCGGTGACTTCTGCTTCGTGCCGCCAGATGTCTCGCATCGTCGGCTGCTGATAAACTTGAGCGTCTTCTGTTTGGTTTCCTACTCTTGATTGCTGGTCTTCCCGGATTCGAGTTAGTTTAGTACTATTAGCGATCGCATGGCGGCTAAGTCCCAGTCCGTAGGCAACGGTGTGGCGCGTTCCAGGAAATTCAGTAAACCAAACGACTCGTACTGAATTCTCTGTGGGCAGTTGCAAAAAGGGTTCGGTGAGCAACTGGGGGGCAGATGTCAGATTGGGTTGCCGAGTGATTAACACGGCGATGGGAGCGAAAACAATAAAGGTGAGAAATAAAGCTGCAACCAGGAGAGAGTAACTGGTCAAACGCCGTATCATTAATGTCAATTTATAATGAATACTAACTGTAGCAGTCACTTACAGCAGTATAAGCTTAAGCTAAGGTAGGAATAGAACGATTTCTGAAAGTCCGTATGCCTGCCAAACCACAAACTAATCGCAGTGCTATCAAAGGCAGTAATTGGTCAATTGAGCAACTGCCCGGATTGAGTGAAGACGATTGCACCAAACTACAAGAACAGGGCATTACTACAACGGGAAAACTGCTCAAAACCGCCAGCAATCCCCAATCCAAGCAGGCACTCGCCAATCAACTGCAAATTAAGTCCCAGTACGTTAACAAATGGGTAGCCCTAGCCGATTTAGCTCGCATACCCGGTATTGGTTGCCAGTACTGCGGATTATTACTACACGCGGGTATTTGTTCGGTGCCTCAACTCGCTCAGACGCCCGTCCACAAACTGCATCAGCAAATCTTGCGATTACAGGTTGCTACCATGCAGCGCCGAGACTTCTGTCCTCAGCTCGAAGAAGTCGCCACATGGATTAAGCAAGCGCGAGAGTTAGCGGTTAGAACATAGTTATTCTTCATCGGCTGCCACCCTGCTCTTTTACTAAAACCCCATTCAAGAAAATATCAGCAATCCCTTCTGCCATTTCCTGCATTGCCTTGGGGGAGGCTCCTGGCTCCATAATCGTGTCATCGCTGAAACCTGCCACGGCAAACATTCCCAAAAATACTTTAGCCACAATCTTGGGATTGGTGCGACGGTAGATTCCCCGTTCCATCGCCGTTTCAAAGAAAGCTTCCGCCACATCCGTCATTTTGGCAATCACTTCTGACTGAAGGCGATCGCGCAACTCAGGGTGAAACTGTGCTTCCATAAAGCAAACTCGCATCATGTCAGCATTTTCGCGCATCCGCATCATCCGCCGTCGCATCACCTGCGCCACCGCTTTGTAGCTCCCCATTTCGCTGAGTTCCGTCAGCAAATCCGTGAGAATGTCTACCCATCCTTGGGTTGCTATCTCAATGAGAATTGCCTTTTTATTTTCAAAATGGCGAAATAGAGTTCCTTCTGCCACGCCAGCTTTAGACGCTAAATCGCGGGTTGTCGTCCCGTTAAAACCCCGACTGGCAAACAAACGTTGTCCAGCTTGCAAGATACGCTGCTTGGTCTCCGTTTCTGACTGAGGTAGCTGATTTAAGATTCGCATGGAACTATAAACAAGGGATTTAGGGCTATTGTTTAACAGCTTATTTCATAATTGGCAAATGCTTCATAGTTTGTCATAAATTCGCCATCTGACGCCATTTAGCGACCTTTTTTCACGCCCAGTTCGACGTAAACTCTTAATATAGTTTTTTTTAATTACCCTAGAAATAGTGCCAATTGCTACCGTTTTATGAGTCAGCTAAGTTTATTTATTCGGCTTTGGAAGCGTTTTGCGATCTGGAGGCAATCTCAATGGGACAGACTGTTGCCAACGCCAGCTTCTGTACCCCTGGTAGCTGTCCTAGTCGCAGCAATGCTGATGTGGGGGAGTACGGCTCCAGTGGCTCTGGCTCGCACCGAGACACCATCAGCCGCCACCGAATCCATTCAGCCTTACTTAGATCGTGTGATTGATCGCGTCACAGAATTTCGTTTGGATAACGGCATCAAGTTTATCGTTCTCGAAAATCACCAAGCTCCAGTTGTGTCCTTTGTCACCTATGCCGATGTCGGCGGTGCCAACGAACCAACTGGGAAAACCGGTGTCGCTCACTTTCTAGAGCATCTAGCGTTTAAAGGAACTCAACGGATCGGAACTGTCAACTATGAAGCAGAAAAGCCGCTCTTAGACCAGTTAGATCAGTTAGCCGAACAAATTAGAGTCGCAAAAGCTACAGGGAAAGAAGCAGAGGTTGCCAAATTACAGGAAGAGTTTTCCCAAGTTGAGGCAGAGGCAGCCAACTTAGCCAAGCAGAACGAACTCGGTCAAATCGTCGAACGGGCTGGGGGCGTGGGTTTGAATGCAGCGACTTCAGCCGATGCAACCGTATACTTTTACAGTTTCCCCTCCAATAAACTAGAGTTGTGGATGTCGTTAGAGTCAGAACGCTTTCTAGAACCCGTGTTCCGCGAATTTTATAAAGAACAAGAGGTTATCCTAGAAGAGCGTCGCCTGCGTACCGATAACTCTCCCATCGGTCAGATGATCGAGGCGTTTCTCGATACCGCTTTTCAGGTACATCCTTACAAGCGTCCGGTGATTGGCTATAACGAAGACATCCGCAACCTCACCCGCGAAGATGTCCAGCAGTTTTTTGAGACGCACTATGGTCCGAATAACCTAACATTCGCCGTTGTAGGAGACGTTGATCCAGCAGAGGTGAAACAACTCGCTCAAACCTACTTTGGACGCTTCAAAACTAAGCCCGCACCGCCGGAAGTAACCGCAATCGAGCCACCCCAGCAACAAGCGCGGGAAGTCACCCTACGCTTACCCTCCCAACCCTGGTACTTGGAGGGATACCATCGACCCTCAATCGACCATCCTGATAATGCTGTTTATGAAATTATCGGTCGTTTGCTGAGTGATGGTCGTACCTCTCGCCTTTACAAGTCTCTGGTAGAAGAGAAACAAGTTGCCCTCTCCGCTCAAGGCTTCAGCGGTTTTCCCGGAGACAAGTATCCCAATTTGATGTTGTTCTATGCACTGACAGCACCAAGAAATACTGTAGAGGACGTGGCGACAGCATTGCGCAGTGAAATTGAGCAGATCAAAACAGAACCCGTTTCGCCTCAAGAATTGGAGCGGGTGAAAACCCAAGCACGAGCCGAACTATTGCGAACCCTTGATTCCAATATGGGCATGGCTCGAAATTTAGTGGAATACGAGGTGAAAACCGGCGATTGGCGCAACTTATTTGAGCAGTTAAAAGCGATCGCCGCCGTTACCCCAGCCGATATTCAGCGGGTAGCTGCATCGACATTCCAACCCGAAAACCGCACCATCGGACGGCTGTTATCAAGTCAATAGTTATTTGTCATTTGACCAATTATCCGTTACATCCGTTACAAAATCCGTTGCCACTAATGACCAAGCCAAAATTAAAAAGTCACAAAAATCGAAAATCGCTTCGCTGGCTAGGGCTTATGCTGATCACAATAGCCCTTGTGGTTGGATTTCGTTTGCCAGCCGCTGCTGCTGAAGCGAGACATTATACCGAGTTAGAGTTTCCTCCCTTATCGGACGTTCAAATACCGGACTACACGCGCTACGAACTCGATAACGGGATGGTTGTGTATCTGATGGAAGACCACGAATTGCCTTTGGTGAGTGGTACGATGTTAATTCGGACTGGCGATCGCCTTGAACCGGCTAACGAAGTTGGATTGGCAGCCATCACTGGGGATGTAATGCGCACTGGGGGAACGACTGAACACCCGGCTGATGAATTAAACCAGTTATTAGAACAACGGGCAGCTTCTGTAGAAACTGGCATTAGTTCAACGGCGGGTAGTGCTAGTTTTAGTACACTGGCAGAAGACGTGGATTTGGTTTTTGATTTGTTTGCGGAGGTACTGAGAAAGCCTGCGTTTCCTCAGGAGAAGATGGATTTAGCGAAAAAGCAACAGGCAGGACAAATTGCCCGTCGCAATGATGATCCCAATGATATTGCCTCTCGTGAATTCGCCAAACTCATTTATGGGGAAAAGAGTCCTTACGCCCGCACGGTAGAGTATGAGACGCTGGATAATATCTCCCGCGAGGATTTGGTGGCGTTTTATGAAAAATACTTTCACCCAGACGATATGATTCTGGGCATCGTTGGGGATTTTGATTCTGCAAAGATGCGCCAGCGCATTCAGGAGGAATTTGGCGATTGGGAACCCGCGTCTGAACCGCCACAGCCGACGGTGCCACAAGCGTCTCAAGCGAAGGAAGGGGGCATCTTTATGGTGAATCAGCCCCAATTAACCCAAAGTTACGTTCAACTGGGGCATTTAGGGGGTCAATTTGACAATCCTGATTATCCCGCATTGGATGTCCTCAATCAGGTACTCAACGGGTTTGGGGGACGATTATTTAACGAAGTGCGATCGCGCCAAGGTCTGGCATACTCAGTTTATGGCTTTTGGAGTCCTCGTTTTGACTATCCGGGTGTATTCCTTGCTGGGGGACAGACTCGTTCAGAGGGAACGGTGCCTTTTATCCAAGCCATCCGTTCTGAAATCGAGAAATTGCGCACCACACCGATAACGCCTCAAGAACTGTCCTCTGCTAAAGATCAGGTGCTCAATTCCTTCGTCTTTAACTTCCAAGACCCTAGCCAAACCTTATCACGGTTGATGCGTTACGAATACTATGGCTACCCGGAGGATTTTCTCTTCCGCTATCAAGAGGGAGTTAAATCGACGACGATTGAGGATGTGCAACGAGTCGCGCAAAAGTACTTGCAACCGGATAAGCTTGTCACCTTAGTTGTGGGAAGTGCTGATACTATTCAGCCACCTCTGACTAGTCTTTCGTCGGATGTAACATCTTTAGATATTGCGATTCCAGAGCCAAAGAGCAGTTAGTAGGGAATGGGGAGTGGGCTTTTGCCGTGAGCGTCAGCCGAACGGGAGTGGGGAGTGGGGAGCTTCCCCGTCCCCTATTCTCGAGATAGGGGTTCGACAAAGTGATAGCAGCCCTTACCCCTAAACATCTTTATCAATGAGAGACAGCACAGACATAAGCTAGCACGATAAAGCCGACACCCGTTAGAAAAATTAGGAATAGAAGACAAAACTGATTGGCATTACACATCTGCTATTCCCCACTTCACGAGGGCTTAGATTGGATTTCAATTAACTATACCTCACTCCCTACTCATTACTCCCTGAAAATCAGTACTTTGTAACTCACATGAGACAGAACCGCTATAAGTTAAATTCGGCAAACTCGCTATCACCATCTCCATTTTTATCAGCACCACTAGCTTGAAACGTTGAACTCTGAATTAATTCCCGAAACGCCACATGAGGGTTTTGCTGAAGAATATTCAAAACGCTGATAAAGTCTCGAACTACCTCACGGGGTGTTGAAAGCTTATCGGCACCCAAACGATTAACGACGGCTTGCTTAAATTCATCTAATTCACGGGCTGAGATGGCTTTCTTATACTTGTAATGAATAGCGTGTACCTCAGCTAAACGTTGCAAAAGGTGGGAAAGTTCTTCCCCCGTCAGGGGTTCTAACTCGATAACCGGTGCGGATGTATCTGCTAACCCTTCTTTCAAGAAACGGCTTTTTGCCAAGCGCATTCGCCAAGCGGCGTCAGCGTGCAATCCCCGACGGGTATCTTCGACAAACTGAGGCGTTCCTCCCACGAAAATGTTCAAATACTCTGCCTTACCCTGCATAGCATCATTAAACATGGCTAGCAGTTTATCGTAGTTAGCTTGGCGGGAAACGGCGTGGGTAATTTTGTACAAGTGAACGGCTTCATCGAGTAATATAATGAGTCCCTTATAGCCGATATCTGATACAAACTTTGCAAATAACTTGATATAGTCGTACCAGGTATTATCATCAATAATAACCCGCACTCCCAATGCTGATTTTGCTTCGGTTTTTGTGGCAAATTCTCCCCGCAACCAGCGCAATGCTGCATCTTTCTTGTCGTCATCATCCTCACGGTAGCCGCGCCAGTATGCAACTATGACATTGGCAAAGTCAAAGCCGTGAACTAAGCCTTCTAAATCATTAACAACCTCTCGAATTTTTAATTCTACTTGGTCATCAAATCCCTCATCCTGAGGGCGTTTTCCCGTCCCTTGGGCAACTTGGTTGAGGATAGTGCTAATCCATTTTTCCAGAATAAGAGCGATCGCACCACCATTCGGATTGGTTCGCGTGGCAATATTGCGCATCAATTCCCGATAGGTTGCCAGCGCCTGATTTTTGCTGCCAGCTAATCGCCGCTCGGGGGATAAATCGGCATCAGCAACCACAAACCCCTGTTCCATAGCCTGATTGCGAATCAGTTGCAGCAAGAAGCTTTTCCCCGAACCATAACGCCCCACAACAAATCGGAAAGCCGCCCCCCCTTCGGCAACGTTGCCTAAATCTTGGGAAAGGGCAGCCATTTCTTTTTCTCTACCAACGGCAATATGATCTAAACCCACTCTCGGCACCACTCCCGAACTTAAGGCATTCAGCAGGGCTGTTGAGACTCGTTTGGGAATTTTTTGCATGATTGTACACTTCAGATCTTGCAGCACTGACGATGAACCTCAAGATACCGTAAGGTGGGCAAAAGTAACTAACGACAGCATAAGTATTTCCGCTCTATAAATTTTGCCCACCTTACCAAGTGCGATCGCTTAATCTCATCGAATAAACCGTCTGCCTCATCTCCATTCGCCCTGAATCGTAAATGCTGCCCAGTAATAGGGACTGTTCCATTGCTCAGTTTCCCACAGTTCCAGTTGTGCGGCTCTAAGGGCGGCGACGGGGTTTAGTCCGTCCGTGAGCATTTTTTGGTAGTATTTTGTCATTAAGCTAGCGGTTGCTGTGTCGTTAACGCTCCACAAACTGACGGCAACACGCTTTGCCCCTGCATACATAAAGCCTCTTGTCAAGCCTACTAATCCTTCACCTTTCACATCTTTACCCAGTCCGGTTTCGCAGGCACTGAGGACGACGAGTTCGGCGGGGAGGTTGAGGTTGAAGATATCGTTGAGGCGTAGAAAGCCGTCTTGTTCAGTACCGTTGGCATTGAAGAGGGAGAGTACCACGCCGGATAATTCGGGGTTGACGGTATTGAGGAGTCCGTGGGTGGCAAAGTGGATGATTTGATATTGAGTGAGGTTGGGGCTAGTGGCGGTGTTGCGGGAGGCGGTAAAATCGAGAGCCTGTAGGCGTTGAGTGTCGGGAACTAGGGATAGGATGGCTTCGGCTTCTTGGCGGCTGTAGATTAGGCGATCGAGCACTGTACCGAGATCGAAGGCAGAACGTTTCACATCGCTGATCTCCCCTGCACCCCCGCTCCCCTGCACCTCTGCACCTCTGCTCCCCCGCTCCTCTGCTCCATTACAGCGTGGATCAGTATCACAGTTAAAGACGGGATCTGCTAGGACGGCGAGGGTTTTGGGTGCGGGGGGGCGGTTGTTGAGTTCGCGGCGTAGGATGGCGATGGTGGATGCTGAGGGGAGGGTGACGATTTCGTGTTTGATGAGGAGAGGAGTGGGGGAGAGTGATTGGTTTGTCGTTGCCATCCGCCAGGGATTAAAATCCCTGTCTAATAGCTGAAGTCGGTTGAAACCGACTAGGGTTTTTTGATCAGTCCGTTTTAACGGACTTGAGCTGTTAGCCCGGAAATTGATTTCCGGGCGAGATGGCGGGACAATCGATATCTGAGCAGTACTCGGTATCGGTAATGCGGCAAAGGGAATGGTTTGCAATACACCGTCCCCAACAATTAGTAAGCGTTTCTCTCCCAATTGTTCAGCAACGGGTGCGATGAGCATTTGGCTCAATTTTTTTGCGGCATCTGAACCAATAGCGTCAGTATCCGGTGATTGCAGTAATTGTTTGAATTCTTCAGCCGCCGCTTCAATATCAGCGCGGGGGGGGAGGGAGTAGCTGCTGATGCTGGTTGGGGTGACTGCCCAGAGAAAGCTGCGGTCTTCACCGAGGGAGTATTGTAACAGCAGGGTGTTAGAGTCGAGGACTTGTTGTTGAATTTCTGCGAGTTTCAGGGGTTGGGGATATTTGAGTGCGGCGTAGCGGGGGCTAGTGACTCGAATTTGGGCTTCGAGTTGTTCGAGTTGGGTGAGGAGGGATTTAGTGTTGGTTTCGATATCGGTTAATTCTCGATTGGTGTATTGAGAGTTGAGGAGTTGGTATTTGCGGTGTTCTAAGGCGTTGAGTTGCTGTTGCAGGGTGCGTTCTTCTTCCAGGAGTTGGGGATCTACGCCTTGGCGGATGTTGGCGTTGGCTTCGGTGAGGAGTTCGACGAGACTGCGGGCGCGGGAACGTTCGGAAGCGTGGAGGGCTAGGGCGTCGTAGCCTTGGGTGGGGTTTTGTTGATGCAGTTGCATCAAGAGGTCGATGTAGAATTGGTATTCACCCTGGTTTTCGGCAAAGTAGGAGGCGCGGAGTTCTTGGCTGCCAATTTTGGTGCGGAGGTCTTCAATAATAGTGATAGCAGCTTCAATTTGAGTTAAGGCTTCGTTGAGGTTGCCTTGGTCGCGTTTAACAAAAGCAATATTACTGAGGGTAACCGCTTCCCCTGCCTTATCCCCAGTTGCCCGAAATAGGAGCAAAGATTGGTTGAAGAAATCCAAGGCTTTTTGCTTTTCTTCTAAGGCTTCGTAGACTGCACCAATGTTATTGAGGGTAGCCGCTTCCTGTGCCTTGTCCCCAGTCGCCTCAGATAAGGGCAAGGATTGGTTGTAGTACTCTAAGGCTTTTTGCTTTTGACCTAAATCGTCGTAGACTGCACCGATGTTACTGAGGGTAATAGCTTCCCCTGCCTTGTCCCCAGTCGCCTCAGTTAAGGGCAAGGATTGGTTGTAGTACTCCAAGGCTTTTTGCTTTTCTCCTAATGCGGAGTAGATTCCACCGATGTTACTGAGGGTAACCGCTTCCTGTGCCTTGTCCCCAGTCGCCTCAGATAAGGGCAAGGATTGGTTGTAGTACTCTAAGGCTTTTTGCTTTTGACCTAAATCGGAGTAGACTCCACCGATGTTACTGAGGGTAACCGCTTCTTGTGTCTTGTCCCCAGTTGCCTTAGATAAGGGCAAGGATTGGTTGTAGTACTCCAAGGCTTTTTGCTTTTCTCCTAATGCGGAGTAGACTCCACCGATGTTATTGAGGGTAATGGCTTCCCCTGTCTTGTCCCCAGTCGCCTGTCTCAAGGGTAAGGATTGATTATAGAATTCCAGCGCTTTTTGCTTTTGACCTAAATCGTCATAGACTCCACCGATGTTACTGAGGGTAACCGCTTCTTGTGTCTTGTCCCCAGTCGCCTCAGATAAGGGCAAGGACTGGTTGTAGTACTCCAAGGCTTTTTGCTTTTCTCCTAATGCGGAGTAGACTCCACCGATGTTACTGAGGGTAACCGCTTCCCCTGTCTTGTCCCCAGTCGCCTGTCTCAAGGGTAAGGATTGATTATAGAATTCCAGCGCTTTTTGCTTTTGACCTAAATCGGAGTAGACTGCGCCAATATTATTGAGGGTAATGGCTTCCCCTGTCTTGTCCCCAGTCGCCTGTCTCAAGGGTAAGGATTGATTATAGAATTCCAGCGCTTTTTGCTTTTGACCTAAGGCGTCGTAGACTGCGCCAATATTATTGAGGGTAACCGCTTCCCCTACCTTATCCCCAGTTACCCGTCTCAAAGGTAAGGATTGGTTGTAGTACTCTAAGGCTTTTTGCTTTTCTCCTAAATCGTCGTACACAAGACCGATATTATTGAGAGTGACAGCTTCCCCTGCCTTGTCCCCAGTTACCCGTCTCAAGGGCAAGGATTGGTTGTAGAATTCCAGCGCTTTTTGCTTTTGACCTAAGGCGGAGTAGACTGCGCCAATATTAGTGAGGGTAACAGCTTCCCCTGCCTTGTCCCCAGTCGTCCGAAATAAGGGTAAGGATTGGTTGTAGAATTCCAGCGCTTTTTGCTTTTGACCTAAGGCGGAGTAGACTGCGCCAATATTAGTGAGGGTAACAGCTTCCCCTGCCTTGTCCCCAGTCGTCCGAAATAAGGGTAAGGATTGGTTGTAGAATTCCAGCGCTTTTTGCTTTTGACCTAAGGCGGAGTAGACTGCGCCAATATTAGTGAGGGTAACAGCTTCCCCTGCCTTGTCCCCAGTCGTCCGAAATAAGGGTAAGGATTGGTTGTAGAATTCCAGCGCTTTTTGCTTTTGACCTAAGGCGGAGTAGACTGCGCCAATATTAGTGAGGGTAACCGCTTCCCCTACCTTGTCCCCAGTTACCCGTCTCAAGGGCAAGGATTGGTTGTAGTAATCTAAGGCTTTTTGCTTTTGACCTAAATCGGAGTAGACTCCACCGATGTTATTAAGGGTAGCAGCTTCCCCTGCCTTGTCCCCAGTCGTCCGAAATAAGGGTAAGGATTGGTTGTAGAATTCCAGCGCTTTTTGCTTTTGACCTAAATTGGAGTAGACTCCACCAATATTATTGAGGATAGTAGCTTCCTGTGCCTTATCCCCAGTTGCCCGACTCAAAGGTAAGGATTGGTTGTAGTAATCTAAGGCTTTTTGCTTTTGACCTAAATCGGAGTAGACTCCACCAATATTATTGAGGGTAGTAGCTTCCTGTGCCTTATTCCCAGTCGCCTGTCTCAAGGGTAAGGATTGGTTGTAGTACTCTAAGGCTTTTTGCTTTTGACCTAAAGAGTCGTACACAAGACCGATATTACTGAGGGTGACAGCTTCCCATGCCTGATCGCCCACAGCATGATACAGGGGTAGCGCCTCTTCCCATTTTCCAATCGCCTGTCGCAAAGACTCTGCCGTTCCTTGCCGATATAGCTGCATTCCCTCCTGAAAAGCTTGTTCCGCCGCAGCGCGAGTAGCATCTTCCGCAGTCGCTTCCCCCTGTTGCGCTACCTCCACACTTACCCGCCCAGAAGTCTCACGGGCAATTCCCAAACCCGCCCCAACGTCTAATAAGACTCCAAGGGTGACAACTAGAG
>NZ_JADEWY010000072.1 GCF_015207375.1 Coleofasciculus sp. LEGE 07092
GTAAGGAGCGAAGTGACTAACTGGTTCGGTCTGTTAATTTAAATTAACAGACCGAACCAGTTAGTCACTTCGCTCCTTACTGGTTCGGTCTTTCGTAACTTGTTCTTTTGTTGTAACTGGTTATTGTGCTGCTGCCTTCTGGTTCTTCTAACAGGTTGTCGCCTCTAACAGCTTTGACCTTCTAACCGGTTGCTGCCTAAGGTTTGAACTCAAGGTTTGAATCTGCACTTGCCTCTCGCTTTCCTCCGTTTAAATCGCACTTCTAAGCCTCTTTCCCTTGCCCCCCTCTAGGTCTACCTCTCACAAGGGTTCCTTGCCCCCACGATGTCATTATAGCTTCTCGCTCAGTTGATTGCCTTGAACATCCCAGCGATTAGTGGCGTGCCACCGCTGCTGACGGGCGAAAGCTAACGCTCTCGCTACCCTCAACAAGCTCTAACTGGTTATTGCCTTGCCGCTGATGCCTTCTGGTTCTTCTAACAGGTTTTCTTGTCTAATCGGTTGGATATTCTAACCAGTTGTGACTGAGGTTTGAACTCAAGGTTTAAATCTGCACTTGCTTGCAGGCTTTCCTCGGTTGAAATCGAATGAGAAGCCTCTTTACCTTGTCCCCTTTAGTTTTATCTCACAAGGATTCCTTGCCCCATAGAGGTCATTATAGCTTCTCGCTCAGTTGATTGCCTTGAACACCCCGACGATTGGCGTCGTGCCACCGCTCTGCGATCGCAGGCAGGCGACCCATCGAGAACTGGTTAGTCTCATCGGCACTACCTTTATGCGATCGCGCAGCGTCTCGCAGAGAAGCACAGATCGCTTGCAAGTGTCGCCTTTCCGGTCGGACAACTTGTTACTAACTCTCCCGGAGCCTCCTAACCAGTTTCGAGAAAATCCCGCCAATTTGTCTACAAGTTTTACAAAACACAACGGCTGAATTTTTTGAAAAATTGTGGCTTGAAACCTTTATAAATCAAGGGTAGAATAAGATTTTAATAAAAGGGATAATCTGTGCATCTGTTAATCCATTTAACAAACCGAACCCGTTAATTCACTGCTCCCTAACCTGTTCATTGTTTTCCTTAACTCGTTCTCTGTTCATAACTGGTTCAGAGTTGTCGGGTTAGTAATTATCTAACCCGTTTTGGCGCTCAACGCCCTACCCCTGAAGCCCTTACTTATAAGGGTTCTGGAAAATTGATTGAGTGACGGTGAGAGGGGGTTCATCCCTTTTTTTAACTGGTTAAATAGGAGAAATTCGCCCCCTGGCATTTCCCGATGTTGCGATTTCAGTGCAACGGTTGTTAGAAGGATGACAGATAAAAAAGCTGCTTGCCATTTCCCCTCTGCTAGGAATTCTTCTAGCTTAAGGATAGCTTTCTGCTTGAGTTTCTGAAGTCTTTTCCAACTGGACATAGTTTTCGTCTGAAGTTTCTGGAGTCTTTTTACAACTGGTAAATGCAATAACAGCCGTCAGCGATCGCGATCGCATTCCCTGCTTCCAACCTCACCGACCTAAACAAACACCCCGGCGATTAGTGCCGTGCCACCGCTGCTGAAAAGGACTGGAAATTCCCATTCCCTTAGATGAACGCAGTGGTGAAGAGGCTGGCTGTTCCTTACTTTCTGGCAATAGTAATCAAAGTGGGAAGTGCAACTATGTCTGACGGTTCTACTTCCAATCTAGGCTGCTCTTCCCTAACCCCCACCAACTAAACCGGAAACATCTCACCGATACCACGGAGGATGTTTCCGGTTTTCAAGATTAACTGACTGGTGCTTCCCCATCTAGAAAGCTCTCGTTCACCAGAGTCAGTATTTTGGTAATTTTCTCACTCCCGTGCCGTTTATTATAGTAGGTTGTGGGGTTAGAGGGGTCTTTGGGATTTTGCATCCCATACTTGGAATTGTGGCTAACAACCTCATCAGCGTGGGCTTTTATCCAGTCCCCTACTAGTAAACCATTGACTCCTGAAAGTTCCCTTAAGGCTTGATTGGTGATTGCCAAACGGTCTTCGTCTCCAGTGGCTACTGTGTCATTGTAGAGGGCGATCGCATTGAAACTGCGGCGGATTTTCTCTTCGCTTGCCCCTGACACCTTGGTAGCCCATAGCTCGGCGTGGGAGTAACCCTGCAAATCAACCGCCTCTTGCTGCTTTGAGGATGGCTGAGTTGCTGGCTTGCTCTGTGATGGCTGTACCTGTGGCTGACCAACCGAAATATTAGACAGAGCCTTGCTCAACTTCTCCTCAATCAGCCGCTCAACTTTGGCTTCTAGGGATTCTTCCATGATTTCCTGTGCTTGGGGTTGGGGTTTAACCTGTGACATCTCTAATTTTTCCTTCTCTAACTGGTTAATATGAGCCTTGAATTCTTGTAACTGCTTACCAAGTTCAACGGTTAGCTCGTGACGTTCGATTAGACGGCTGACAACGCTTTGCTGGTTGGGAAGTTGCCAGCGCTCTTGTAAGCTTTTGATAATTTCTAAATCGGAGGAGTTCACCCTGATTGAATGGGTCTTTTCTTTCTCCGGCGCGGTCGCAAATGGAACTGGCTTAGTTGTGAAGTAATCCGAGTAACCTGCTGATGTTCCCAGATTGGCTAAGTCCCGATCGCTTTTAATTTCCTTAACAAAGTGACCTAGCAACCTGGAAGCGTGAAGTATCTTTGCTCCAAAGCTCCCCTGACAATCCCGTTCGGTTGCCAGCACAGCATAGGCAGCTCTCAGCGCTTTGTTGTTGTCCTGTGCTTCACCATGCCGGAAAGCCAACACCGGGGTTTTATCCCCCTTGTCGCCAAAGTAAGCCCGAACTACTCGATTGAGTGAACCGTTACGGCGCTTATCAATCTCTAGATTCTGACGAGTCAAACTTTTAGGAAACTCAGTAGCCACTTCCTTCAGTAACGCTTTGGTGCTAGACTCCCTACGGAGTCTAGCCAAGGACTTGATGATGTAATCAGCAGAGTAAAGGGTTGCAATCTCAAAGACTGGCTTTTCACCCCGCTTTTTCCCTTGCCCTTCAAACATGACATGATAGGGCTTACCTTTTACTGGGTAGAACTTGGCGCGGGCTATCACCTCATGAGGGCGTCTGCCAGTTGCCGCGATAATCCCCACAGCCAACTCATGGGGGTCTTCGCTGCTTAGGAGCTTGCCCGTTACTTTCAGGTAGGTATCAGGGTCTAGCTCGGTCGAGTTTTCCAAACGGTCGATAGCCCTGGTGGATTGATTTCGCTCTTGCCATTGCTGATTATTCAAGCCACAGAGCAGGGGAACGTAGTGCTTCAGCTCGTGACCTTTGACGCGACCATCGGCGTCATACTTGGGGATTAGTTCGGCATTCTTACCCTGCTCTAGGGGAATGTCTCGGAACTTCGAGTATAAACCGTAGCGGCTGAACAACGTGCCTAATGATTTCTCGCTGTAGTTCTGAGTGGCTACCCATTCGTTGAACTGGTCACAATGGGGCTTGATTTCGGAAAAGCTTTTCAGGTCTTTGGTTTGGGCGAATAATTCATTAATTTTTTCTTGCAGTACTTTGCTCATGTGTTTCTAGTTCCTTTTAGTAACTAGTTACATAGTACTTGAACTGGTTAGGCAATGTCAAGAACTAGTTAGTGTATTTTCTAACTTGTTAGGGGGATAGAATGGGAGAGTAAACCGGAGACATTCCCTTATGGGAGAGGAAAACCCCTGAAAGTAGCGGCTTCAGGGGTTTCGAGTAAAAAACTCAGGCTAAATCAACATTGCCACTCACCGATACCGTCCCAAGCGTAATCAAGCTCTCGTTGGTCATGGAGGGGAATTTGGTCAGCAACCCAAGCCATTAACCCAAATCCGCTTTCACCTCATCTCAAAGTAACTACTAGCCAAAAGCCAAGCACAAACGCCGCAATACCCCAGAGAATAGCCTTCTGATTCTGAGTTAAATACTCCCTTTTTCCAGTAATTTTCTTAAACTCCTGACGAACTTCATTGACTAATCGAGGGGAGAACTCGAACCACTCACCGTGCCTTCTGAATTGCTTAAATTTGGCGTGTAGCTCTTTCTCTTTAGCTGTCGCGTTTTTCACCCTAATACTATCAATTAAAGCCAATGGAAATGCAGATTGAGAGCTATTTAATTCTGCTAGCCTAGCCTCGATTGAGCGGGTAGTGATTCCGATTTTGTAACGGGCTGTACCTTGCGCGTGAATCAAGTATACATATCCGGGCTTGTATAGTCAAACCTTAACCTCACCCTTGTACTGTTTAGGAGATGGACATGATGGGATCTGGAACATATTTGCCGAAATTGGAGATAAAAAGCATAGGATTGAAATCCTGGACTGGTATCACCTGACGGAAAACCTGCATAAAATAGAAACCAACAAATCCATACTAGACCAGTTAGAAGCTTACCTGTGGACGGGACAGGTATCCGAAGCGATAAAGTTGTTGAAGTCCGCTCAACCCGTGGGAGGGACGAACTTTCTTAGTTATCTGAACAAGCACCGTCAAAGGTTAATCAATTATCAATATTATCAACAAGAGCAAATTTGCTCAATTGGCAGCGGCGCGGTGGAATCAGCCGTCAAACAAATCAGCCATCGTGTTAAACTAACGGGTGCTCAATGGCTCAAAGAAAACGTGGCTAACATTTTACAACTTCGTTGTGCTTACTTGAACAGTCAATTGGCTATTTAAGGACTTAAAAATCCGCCTATTTTTGCAAGTCTTCGCGAGTTATAATAGCGAATATATTGGCATAGAGAGAGAAATGGGCAGAAGAGTTTCTCATAAATCACAACAAGATAAACTTGAAAGAATAACTCGTTTGCAGACGGCAATTGCTAGTCTCGAAACTTACCAAAATTTCTTTGAGCGTCAAGGGAAACTCGCCCCGGAAGATGCTTGGGTAGCTCGTTATCAAGTTCGACAGTCCCAAAAAGTTTACTGGTACTACAAACTACAGGCTAGCTCACCCACCTTCACAACCACAAGTGACATACCCAAGTTCAGTAAATATAAGCATTTGCGGAAGGCTGGAAGTGAAGCCCATGTCGCTGCTGTGATGGCTGTCGCCAGAAGAACGATAGTGTCCGAATTACAAAAAACAATTGATTCTCTTAAAAATAGCTTACTAGATATTTCTTTTGACTCTGAACAAGAAGATATTTAAGTCCTAGCATTATTCGCGACAATAACTCGCGAATAAGTTTTCTCTTTTTTCCAAAATGGGATGCTCCCCAATGAAAGGCTTATAGCGATCGAGCCAGTCCGCACCCGATCCTAAGAAACCATCCAGGCTCAACGCACCCTTGCGATCAAATTCTCTGGACTCCAACATCATGCGCTCTACGGTTCCGGCAAAGTTCCAACCATAGTCGGTGGGGTAGTAATAGTGGGGGGAGATAAAAACCTCAAATCCATGCTGCTTCGCAGCTTTGAAGATATGCTCAATGTTCTCAACGGTTCTATTCTCCTTAACACTGTTACTGACCAAGTGCCAGGAAACTCCCTTCTCGTTCAGAACATCATTCTGCGGATCGATAATGACGACTGCGGTGTCATTCTTGTTGATCTTCATTGTTTTTCTCTTGGTTATTAATTGCTCTTCGCGATCGCCTTTCGGGCATCTCAAATCTGTGCCATACCGCCATCAACAAACAGTTCGATGCCGTTCACAAAGCTGCTGTCGTCTGATGCGAGAAAAACAACAGCCTTGGCTATCTCATCAGGTGTGCCGACTCGTCCTAAAGGGATGTTGGCAGCTTGGCTATCTATGAACTCCTGCACCTGCTCATCACTTAATCCCAGGTGATTGTAGCCAGAAGTTGGAACCACACCAGGGCTAATAGCATTCACCCGAATCTTGCGCTCTTTCAGGTCGAGTGTCCAATTTCGGGCAAACGATCGCACAGCGGCTTTGGTGGCACTATAAACGCTGAAAGCTGGAGTACCCACCGTAGAAGCAGTGGAGGCGTTCAAAATGATAGAAGCACCCTCTGGCAGCAGCGGCAATGCCTTCTGCACGGTAAACAGCAGACCTTTGACGTTTGTGTTGAACGTTTTATCAAAGTGTTCTTCAGTGATGGCTCCGAGTGGGGCAATTTCTCCACCACCAGCATTAGCAAAGATCACATTGAGATCTCCTCGCTTCTGCTCGATTGTAGCAAACAGGCGATCGAGGTCTTCCAGATTGGAAACATCGCTCTGAACACCTGTGACGTTTTTCTCAATCTCTTTTACAGCAGCATCGAGTTCAGGCTGGCGACGACCCGTGATAAAAACATACGCGCCTTCGGCAACAAAGCGTTTGGCAGTCGCAAGACCAATGCCACTCGTGCCACCAGTAACAAGAGCGACCTTTCCTTCTAGTTTTTGCATGATGGTAAATCCTTATTGGATGGACTCTGACTCACCGCCTCAAATCGGGCACCGTGAACATCACGGTTTCGCTGGTGATTACGTTGTGTGTGGGGTCGGCTAGTTCGATTAAAACCTTGTGTAAACCAGGTTCCAGTCCGACCAGGATGATCGTTTCGCCGCTGGTATCAACGAAGTGCCAGGGCGCGTCATCAACCGTAATGTGGATATGACCGACGCGCGGCCCTTCTATTGCAGATGTTTCTTCAATTCAGCGGCAGCTTGAACGAAAAGAGAACGGGTTGCTGGCAGTTCGGCTAAACCATTCAGCAATCCAAAGTCGTGAATCATGCCGTCGTACTGTACGAGCGACACGTCTACTCCAGCCTCATTGAGCTTGCGTCCATAGGCTGTGCCTTCGTCGTGTAAAACATCGCTTTCTGCAACTACGACTAACGCTGGAGGTAAGCCTTTCAGTTGCTCAACAGTCGCCCGCAGGGGAGAGGCATAGATGTCTTTGCGTTTCTCTGGATCAGCGATGTACATGTCATACATCCACTTCATCGTCGGTACGGTCAGAAAACGTTTGTCACCAAACTGGTAATAGGAATCCGTTTCAAAATCAGCGTCTACAATGGGCCAAAATAGGATTTGCAGCTTGATGTGCGGACCTCCCTTTTCTTTTGCCATCAATGTAGTAACCGTTGACATATTGCCGCCGACACTATTGCCGACAACTGCCAGATTTTTGCCGTCAACTCCAATCTCATCCCCATGCTCGGCAACCCATTTGGTCGCAACGTAGATCTCGTTGATTGCTTGGGGATACTGAGCATCTGGCGTGCGAGTGTAGTTGACAAAGACAGCCGCAAATCCTGAAAGCACAACGAGATCGCGAACCATGCGCTTATGGGTTGGATAATCACCCAGCACCCAACCACCACCATGAATAAAGATGAAAACGGGTAATATACCTTGAACGCCTTCAGGACGAACGATATTGAGCGTAATTGTGTAACCGTCAGCAGTAATCGTCTTCTCAGACTCCTCAATGCCAGAAAGATCGACTAGAACGGAAGCCTGTCCATCCACAAGTACTTGACGCGCTTCGAGTGGAGATAAGGTTTCTAAACCCACACCCCCTGAATTCAACACGTTCAAAAATTCCTTTGTTTCTCTGGAAAGACGCGGATCATCTGCAACTTCCAAAATCTTTATCGCTGGTGAATTGATTTGAGCAACCATGATGTTCTCCTTGGGATAAGTAGTGAATAATGTGTTGAAATATCACTGTTAAGCCAATGAACTTGGCAGTGATTATTAGTGGTTGATTAGACAGGAATAGGTTGCAGTCGTGACGCGAGAAATTGAGTGATATAGTTTGCGATCGCCTCCCCATCTTCTTCCAAGGCAAAATGTCCCGTATCGAGTAAATGGAACTCAACGTCTTTCAGGTCACGCTGATAAGGATACGCACCTTCAGCAGGGAAGATATAGTCGTTTTTGCCCCAAACAATCAGGGTTGGTGGCTGATACTTGCGGAAATACTCTTGCCATTGCGGGTAGAGCGGTGGATTAGTGCCGTAGCTATTAAACAGTGCCAGTTGAATCTCTTCGTTGCCAGGGCGATCGAGGAAATGTTGATCCACCGTCCAGGTATCGGGACTAATCGATTCCAGATTATGAACACCGTTGGTATATTGCCACTTCGTTGCTTCTAGAGTGAAAAGGTATTTGAGCTTTTCCGCATTCTCAGGCGATCGCTCTTGCCAATATGCCTTGATCGGCTCCCAAAATTCGCGCAGACCTTCCTCATAAGCATTGCCGTTTTGCACAATCAAAGATTGCACTCGCTCTGGATATTTTGCTGCAATGCGGTAGCCAATGGGTGCGCCGTAATCCATGACATAAAGACTGTATTTCTTCAGATCGATCGCGTCAATAAACTTCTCTACAATCTCACTTAGATGGTCAAACGTGTAGTCAAATTCATTCACAGTTGGCATCGAACTGTTGCCGTAACCCGGATAGTCGGGAGCAACGAGATGGAATTTATCAGCCAGTGCGGGTATGAGATTGCGGAACATATGAGAGGACGTTGGAAAGCCGTGTAACAGCAGAATGGTCGGATTATCACGAGAACCCGCTTCACGGTAGAAGATGTCTAAACCATCGATCGAAACGGTGCGATATGTAGTCATGGGATTACTTCTTGTAAGTGTATAAAGTCCAATGGTGCTGTTTACAGCAGGCTGATCTATCTCACACGACGAACCTGCTCTTGGAAATAGTCGCGCCAACTTTCAGGTAATGCTTCTAATTGAGTCGCACGTTGCAATAACTCTGGATCGTTTTTCTCACGGGTATACAACTGAGTGATATCAGCAACTGTGATGTTGTTCTCGTTCCGGCTCACTAGCGCTAAAGTGTCTCCGGCGACGACTTCGCCCTCTTGCAGTACACGGAAGTAAAACCCGGTACGACGACTGGCGAGAAAGCGTTTCACCATATCTGCTCTCCCAAAGCGAATCCCAAGTTTGTAGCAGGGCATTCGCGGCTGTGTCACCATGAGTTCTACACTGCCGATCTGGAAGCGATCGCCAATGTTCAAGTCCTCTTCTTTCAGCCCAGTAGTGGTGAAATTTTCACCAAAATTGCCCATTGTTAAGTCTGTGTCAGGCAATTCAGTGCGCCAGTAGTCGTAATGCTCAAACGGATAGACATAAACGGCTTTGTCAACTCCGCCATGAACGGTGAGATCCGCTTGTCCATCCCCGTGTAGATTGAGCGATCGCACCATGACTCGATCTGTGACTGACTCTTTGAAAATTCCAGTGCTAACGGTTCTCCCTTTCCAGTTCACTTCTCGTGGTAGTCCAACATTGACAGAAATTATTTTCATGTTCAGTTCCAAAGTTTTGGACAGCTTTAAATCTGTGCTAGATCTGCTTGCTGCTGCTTGAGACCTGCAACGAAGTCGGTTACTTGACGTTGAGCTTCTGCGCTCAGTGAGTCAAAGTCGTCTAAGAAGAATTGACGTTCTAGCGTTAACTTCCGGGTATTGAGTAACCCTTCGATCTGCCAGTCTTCGTCACTTTTCGTTACGACGTAGAGCGGTAGCGAATCTCGTGACGGTGAAGTTTCGGTTCGTCCGGCTAGTATTACCCTGATCACGACGTGCATGAGCGCGAGTTGCGAGTTCACAAAGCGGACGAAATTCACCTCACCCTCCAGACGTGTTCCCTTAACGACCGTGTCGAATGCTTGCTGATGAAATGCAGCGATTTCTTTTCGACCTTTAAGGTGCGTGCCCTCGAACGTGAGAAAATCAGCAGTTTCGCTGAACGGGGCAGCAAAGCCTTCGCCACTACCTCGATTCCAAGCATCAATCATCTGACGATGGAAAGCACGGATTGCCAATTCGTCAGTAGCAGTGATGGTTTGAGCTGTTTGTGAATTCATGGTTTTGAGTTTTCCTTTTAAGTGATAGACCCGTTTTCAATCGGCATAGAGGGTGTCATGGACTCTGAAAATAATCGGCGTAATGATTCCTCCCAGAGCCGATCGGCGTTGTCTAGGTTCAGGGCGTAGGGGGCGATGCCGCTCATATAGCCGTTCCTATTGGTGACGATCGCAGCTTCGTTGCAGTCCTCGAAATAGCGTCCGCCAATGCCCTTCAGGAGCGGAGAGGTTGCCAGCAAAACAGACGTTGCCGCACCCTGCGCGATTGTCTTCTGCCGCTCAGGTGGAGTTTTAAGACCGCCCGTATGACGTTGGAGGTTCGTGGCGATCGCACCAGGCATCAACGCATTAGCCGTAATGCCATCGTTAAACCAGCGTGCAGTAGCACCCACGGCAAAGAGAATATTTGCAGTTTTAGATTGTCCATACGCCAACCACGGATCATACGGACGGAACATAAAGTGAATATCATCGAACACAATGGGTGACATCAGATGAGCACTAGAACTAACCGACACGATACGGGCAGCACCATCGGCAGCGAGAGCGTCGTGTAGTCCGAGTGCCAGGACAAAGTGCCCCAGATAGTTGGTGGCAAACTGCATCTCCCAACCTTCAGGTGTGCGCTGTTCGGGCAGTGCCATTACCCCTGCATTATTGACGAGAATGTGTAGCGGTTCATTCCAGGCAGCAATAAATTTAGTGATCGAGTTGCGATCGCTTAAATCAAGCGGAGCAACATGAATATTCTGGTTTCCAGTAGTAGCCGTAATGTCAGCCGCAACCTGTGCTCCAGCATGGGTATTACGCACCGCCAGTGTGACGATCGCTCCAGTTTGAACCAGTGCCCGGACTGTTTCTATGCCGATGCCCGATGCGGCTCCCGTGACGACCGCCCGTTTGCCGGAAAGATCAATTCCTTTTACTACTTCAGCAGCGGTGGAATGCCGTCCGAATGGTGTTGTAATGAGTGCCATTGTGTGTTCCTTACAGAGGACGAGTGTTCTGTTTGGCTGATATCGACCGATAAACCCTCGACGGGCGTGATGACCTGCGCTTGGTTAAAGACGATCGCCATTCTAAATAGCTGAACACGCCGGATTTTGGGCATCGCTGAGAACCGTTTGCGCTGTGCGACCTGCTTTAATGAAATCTGCTGCCTTCTCACCGATCATGATGGTGGGTGCGTTCGTATTGCCTGTAGTAATCGTTGGCATGATGGAGGCATCCACAACACGCAACCCCTCAATCCCATGCACCCGCAGTTCGGGGTCTACAACTGCCCTTGGGTCAGTACCCATTTTGCAAGTGCCGACCGGATGCCACACGGTACTGCAAGTCTGCCGGACGTAAGCAACAAGTGCTGCATTACTCTGTTTGTCGGCACCCGGAGCGATTTCTTTACCGCGAAACTCATCCAAAGCACTGACACCGAACAAGTTACGAAGTAATTTAATCCCGGCAACGAGCTTTTGCACATCCGCCTCACTTTGGAGAAAGTTCATTTGAATCATCGGTGTGTCTTTGGGGTCGGAGGAACGCAAACTGACACTGCCAATATTTTGGGGATGAGTCAAACAAACGAAACTTGTGAATCCTAAACCAGAGTGAGTATAACCAGGCGGCACCAACACAACGGAGCCGAAGAGAAACTGTAAATCTGGCGCAGCATCCAGATTTCCTTCAGTATGCAAAAACAGGTTGGCTTCACCGATACTACTGGTACTTGCCGTGTGTAAATCCTGAGTTGCCTCGTGTGCTACAGACACAACAGGGTGGTCTTGGAGGTTTTGACCCACACCCGGCAAATCAGCCACGACCGGAATTCCCATCGCGTTCAGGTGTTCTGCACTCCCAATACCAGAAAGCATGAGCAGCTTAGGCGAATCGAACGTGCCCGCACTTAAAATTACTTCCTGATTGACCCTAACCTGATGCAGCGTGCCTTCGTGCAAGTATTCCACCCCAAGGGTGCGAGTACCCTCAAACAACAAGCGAGTCACCAATGCTCCTGTCGTTACTGTTAAATTAGGACGATCGAGAATTGGTACGAGAAAAGCGGCCGCAGCACTGTGTCGCTTACCATCCTTGACCGTCAACTGATAAAGTCCTGCCCCTTCCTGCTGCATCCCATTAACATCAGGATTGTAGTCATATCCGAGTGCCACTGCTGCGTCTACAAAACGTTGAGATACCACAGTAGGCGAGATCGGATCGGTGACACTCAACTCCCCATCAGCCCCGTGAAATTCAGATGCGCCTCGTGAGGAGTACTCCGATTTCTTGAAGTAGGGCAACACATCTTGGTAACTCCAACCGGAATTGCCTAATTCCTGCCAGTGATCATAATCATGAGGATTGCCCCGCATATAAATCATGATATTAATCGAACTGCTGCCCCCCAAGACTTTGCCGCGTGGACAAAAGATTTTACGGTCATTCAGGTAGGGTTCTGGTTCAGAGAAATAGCCCCAGTCCACCTCAGAGCCTAGTAGACTGAGGCATTCTCCTGGAATGTGAATCTCTGGCTTTGTATCGGGGCTACCTGCTTCGAGGAGTAAAACGGTTGTGTCATTACCTTCTGTCAGACGGTTGGCGACAACGCAGCCTGCCGAACCCGCACCAATCACAATGTAGTCATAGTGAGTCATAAAATTCTCTTTCTTTGTTATGAGTATTGATACTGCTAGTTCCTCAACACATAGCCAAAAGGTTTAATGACCGACAGCGATAATAACTGCTATCAACTGCTCTATGTTCCAGCGATCGCGATACTGAATTCCATTGATAAACAAAGCTGGGGCAATCGTCACTCCACTTTGTATTCCGCTTTGAATATCTTGATTGATGCGATCGACGTGTACTTGTTTAGATAGATCTTGCAGAAACTGGCAAATATCAAGTCCTAGACGGTTGGCATACTCGACAAGATAGCCGTCGTCCAATGCTTCTTGATGGGTGAATAGCATATCGTGCATTTGCCAAAATTGACCTTGCGCTGCTGCTGCTTCCGCTACCTCTGCTGCTTTTTGAGCTTGAGGATAGGCTAAATGCTCATCAATAAAATGACGAAACACGACACAGAGCCAACTCTCCTCAGGAAACTCAGAACTGAAATGCTGCTGAATGTTGTGAATCAACTGATGAACCTCTCTACATTGAGGGCATTGGTAATTTCCATACTCCACCAGTACGATCGAGGCATTGAGTAATCCCTGGTAGTGATCCCGTTGTGAGGGTAGAACCAGGAGTTGATTAAAATGATTATTTTGATTTATCAGATCATCGGACATACTAGCAAAAGGGGTTTTCACAGCATCGAAGGATTGCCGTGATTCCTGTCTGTGATTTCTGCCGCCTCCGTTATTTGTATGCCTTTAGCCTATGAAATTAATGCAGCTTTGTCGCCAACTCAAAGTTGAGTGTTTGAGGGCATGAAACAACAGTTGCTCACTATCTCTGCAACGAGACCTCAACCGAACTTAAGTTCAGTTCTCATCGCTGTCACAACTTAGCTAGTCCCCGCTTCAGTGCAGTAATCACCGCTTGTGTGCGATCGCTCACGCCTAATTTGCTCAGAATTCGGTTGATGTGGAACTTGACTGTACTTTCGGTAATATTCAAAGCCGCACCAATATCATGATTATTCAAGCCAAGCGCCATCTGACGCACAACCTCTTGCTCGCGATCGCTCAATTCTGGGACGTTCATCCGTTGCACTAACTTGGCAGCAACTTCAGAAGGGATATATTGTTGTCCACTATGGACGAGTTGAATCGCACTGAGCAGTGCATCCGGTTCGGCATCCTTAAGCAAATAGCCCTTGGACCCGGCACGTAATGCTCGATAAATATCCTCATCGCCATCATACGTGGTTAGGATGATAATGCGAGCATGGGCAAATTCAGCACAGATGGCTAAAGTCGCGTCGGCACCGCTCATCTGCGGCATTTGTAGGTCCATCAAGGTGACATCAGGGTTGAGTCGTCGATAGAGGGCGATCGCTTCCAATCCATCCCCTGCTTGACCTACCACCGTCATATCCGGCTCATTCTCAATCATTGCGGCTAACCCCTGTCGGACAATGGCATGATCGTCAACCAGTAAAACGCGGATTGTTGTAGACTGACTCATGCTGATGCCTCCCGATGTACGGATATGCTCACTTCGGTTCCTTGCCCCAATCGGCTCTCGATCGAGAGCTGTGCTCCAATGCGTTCCGCTCGTTCGGTCATCCCCAATAAGCCAAACCCCCGATTTAAGATTGTAGGGTTCGCTTCAAACCCTTTTCCGTTGTCTCTAATTTGCAAGAAGCATTGCGTCGATTCATACAATAACTCAATCCGAATTTCAGTTGCGTTAGCATACCTGACAGCATTAGTAAATGCTTCCTGGGCAATCCTTAAAAGGTTGTTTTCTGTTTCAGCAGGTAGGACATAGGGTGTACCGATAATTTCACAGATTAAGCTGGTTTCAGTTGAAGATTGCAGCGTCGCGACAAATCGTTCTAGGGCTGTCCAGAGATTGCCATCTTCTAGCAATTGGGGACGGAGTGCCGCAACCGATCGTCGTGCTTCTGTTAGCCCACTGCGAGCCAGATCTCGCACTGTATTAACATGGGTTTGAATTACGTCGGGGTTAGTGTTCACCAATCGAGAAACGGTTCCCATGTGAACTAGAATCCCCGTGAAGGCTTGCGCTAAAGTGTCGTGAATTTCTCGGGCCATGCGGTTACGTTCTTCTAAAATTGAGGCTTCTTCAGCACGTTTGCGATCTGTGATATCGAGAATCACTCCTAACATTCGCACAGGCTGTCCAGCTTCGTTATAAACGCCGCGACCGCGACCCACTAACCAATGAATGCTGCCATCCGGGTAAACCACTCGATATTCAGCTTCAAAATCGGTATGAGTTGTGAGAGCTACTGTAACAGCTTGCTCAACCCGAAGAATATCCTCTGGGTGAACCCGATCGCGCCATGCCTGATAGCTACTTTCAACTTCACCGGGGACTAACCCCAGCAATCGAGCGTGGTTATCGTTCCAGGCTGAGGTATTTTCCACAATGTTCCAGTTCCAACTGCCGATGTAGGTGAAATCCATCGTTAGTCTGCGTTGCTCTTCGCTTTGCCGCAGGGCGTTTTCAACTCGTTGGCGCTCTTCAATCTCCTGCGAAAGCAGCAAAGTTCGCTCAGTGACTTGCTGTTCTAACATTCGGTTGTAATTGGCTAAGAGGTGTTCTGTTTGTTTGCGCTCGGTAATATCTTGAAAGGCTGCGATCGCATAAGCTACCTTGCCCTGTTCGTCAAAAACTGGAGTCCCCCATACCTCAACTGGAATGGTGGCGTTGTTTTGGCGAATGTCTATGTCGTCAATCGTGGTGCATTCGCCGCTCAATGCTCGAATGATTGGTAGCCTCTCTGTCGGATAAACTTGCTCTGTTCCCATCACATAAATTTGATAAACCTCTGCAATTTGCTCCGGTGCCACAGACGGATCAATCCCTTTGCCCATTAGCTGAATGCCCTGTCGATTGGCATAGTAAGGGCGACCCGCCGCATCGACTATTCCAATTCCCACTGGAATCGCTTCTAGAAATTGAGTCATCTGACTTTCGCTAGCTTGTAACTTTGAATAGAGTTTGGCATTCTCGATCGCGATCGCGGCTTGAGTGGAGAGTAGATTCAGAACTTGCGATCGCTCTAGTGTAAATGCTCCAGTTGCTAATTGATTTTCCAAATACAACACACCAACAAGCTTACTTTGATTCAGCAACGGCAAACAGAGCAGAGATCGCGGTTGGTTGTGCTGAATGTATGGCTCATGGATGAAATTACCTTCATGAGTCGCATCATTCAAGATCACGGGTTCATGAGTCCGAATCACATACTGAATAATCGATTCGGGTAGGCGATTTGCCATTGGCATCGATTCCAACACTGGCATCGTACAGACATTCTCATCATCGCTGAGTTCATAAGCAGCCTCGATCGCCCATCCGCCTGAGTTTTCCAAAAGCAGGCATCCAGTTTGTGCGCCAGCATTCTCGATTAATATCTGCATCAAGGAATGAAGCAACCGATCCAGTTCAATTTCACGGGAAATCGCCTGCGATGCTTTCATCACCGTCGCTAAATCAAGAGCAGTGGATGAGGTATTAGAAGTGCTTCCAGCAGTAGTGCGGACTGGTGTGGAATACACGTTGGACGACTGAGGAAAAAACGATGGATAACGAGCTTCTAAATCATTGACTTTTACTATTGCTCCCCACCGTTGATAGCAGTAGTGAGCTTCTTTCATATAGGTTTTAGCAAATTTCTCTCGACCACGAGACAGATAGAATTTTGCAGCTAATTCGTAGGCTAGCGCTTCTTCTTGAAGATATTCATTGTCTCTAGCCCCTTGAATCGCTTGTTCATAGAACTCCTCTGCCTCAAACAATTGACCCAAAACTCGCGACTTTTCTGCCTCAACGAGATAATATTTATGCAAATAATTCATGGGCGCATGGTGCGCCCATCGTTTCATTTTCTCTTGCTTCGTTGTAACTTTTTCGAGGATTTCTGACTGTACTTTAGTGTTGCTTTCAGCATATATTGCAAGTCTGGCTAGAGAATCATAAAAGTAGTACACAGCTTTAGCAAATGTGGCTGACATTTGGAGTAAATAGTCCTCTGCCATGTTTGAGTTTTCAACCGCTTGAGAGTACTCAGAGAACAGATAGCATAGGCAAAGCTTATTGAAGTAAGTATTAAAGATTGCGAATCCATTATTTGCTATTTTATGTTTTGGTATTTCAATTTGTTCGTTGTAGACCTCTCCAATTAGGCGAGATGGATTAACTGAGCGTCCAATCAAGTTCAAGATAGACTGCTGATATAACTGATTCCAGGTAAGTGGCAGTTCTTGTTTGATTTGGCGGATTGCTTCACCATAGGTTGTCATCTTATGTTCAAGTTCTATGAGTTCTTTCCCAACAACATAGGAGTGATAGCAATAACAATGAGCACAATAGCCAGCAAACTCTAAATCTCCGGTTTCAAACCCACTTTTATATCCTTCTAGAAATTGCTGCAATGTTTCTTTGATATGTTCTTTCCATGGGGTAATAAAGTTATTGACGATGGTTATAGTCCGAGCTTTAACCACTTGAGTATGCGGCTGTGATAATAGCCTCAAGGCAAGCTGTCCAAATTCGTAACCAGACTCAATGTTGCCAAGCATCCCACATAGAACCAAACCAAAGTTGGCATAGGCAACGGGAGATGTAGATGCATTTCCATATTGAATTGACAAGCTGACTTGCTTAGATGCAAATAGTGGCATTAAATTAGGAGCCGCAATTTGGGCAACAGTCGTTATCCTTGATAGAATTTTCATTGCTTCCAATTTGTCTGGTTCAATCATTTCCAGCAAATGGATCAAGTCTTTAATCGACCTCTCGCTGAGGAGTGATGAGATCGCCTCTAGTTCAAGATCAATATCTGACTGACTGGGTGTTTCAGGAAAATTAATTCCTAGCTGGCGCAAAACTTGTAGTGCTGTATTGATTGCTTCTAATAGCTGGCTCTGCGCGATAGCAGTTTGAATTCTAGCTTCGTAAACTTTTACGGTATCTAGAACTGTCAGGGCTTCTCGTAAAACAGTTTCTGCCCACTGTTCTACATCTTCAAACTCTCCACATAAATAAGCAACTTCCGCTGTTTCTGAGTATAAGTTCAATGTCAACTCATAGTCTGTTTGCCAGCTAGATGTTGCCAACCATTCTCTTCCTGTCGCTAAATATTCTTTAGCAATTGTGTAAGCGATCGCTGCCTTTGCTTTCTGACCTGCCAATAAATTCAGTTTGGCAATTTCATCTCGCTCTGCTTGATCGGCGACTAGCTCAATCCCATGATTTAGGTGATCAACAATCTCAAATAACCTCTCTGACAAGGTTTTTTTGAGTAAATTGCGACCAATTTGCAAATGAACAACTTGTTTCTGCGCTTCATCGATCAAGGCATAGGCGGCTTGTTGCACGTTATCGTGTAAGAATTTATACTCCTGAATTAACAAATCTTTGTCTAATTCAGAAAGAGGCTGAATTAATTCAGCTTGGATCACTGCTAGTAGATCCTGAAACACTATTTTGGGAGATTGCTCACATACGATCGCTAACGTTTCCAAATCAAATTCAGCCCCAATGCAGGCAGCTAGTCGAAGTATCTGCTGTGCCGCTTCCGGCAGTTTCCTCAACTTGCTCAACAACAACTCCACCACATTATCGGTAATATTGAGAGCTTGAATTTGATTAATGTTCCACTGCCAGCTTAAGCATTCTGCATTAAAGCTCAAAAGATTTTCACTGTACAGCAATCGCAAGAATTCGCCAATAAAAAAGGGATTGCCCTCAGTTTTACGCAACACTAATTCAGCCAAGGGACGAACGCTATCAGCATCCTGAAGTAGTGTCTCAGCGACCAGATGAGCTAACGGCTCCAGGGTTAGGGGTGCTAGAACAATCTCTTGAAGCACTGCCCCTTGTTGTCGCAACCTCTCTAGGGTTAACACGAGTGGATGAGTTGAAGCCACTTCATTAGTTCGATACGCTCCTATCAAACATAAGAATTGAGTTTGCTCATCGAGCAGCATTAGTTCGATTAACTTCAGTGTGGCTGAATCAATCCACTGCAAATCATCTAAGAAGATCACTAGCGGATGTTCTTTAGAACAAAACACTCGAATGAACTGCTGAAAAACCCGATTAAAGCGGTTTTGAGCTTCCGTCGCTCCAACCTTTGGTACAGGGGATTGCTTGCCAATAATGAGTTCTACTTCGGGAATTACATCAATGATGAGTTGTCCATTGCTTTCTAAAGCATTTAGCAGGCGCGATCGCCACGATTGCAATTGCTCATCAGGTTCACCCAGTAGTTGTTGCACCAAATTGTGCAGGGCATGGGCGATCGCACTGTAGGGAATATCGCGCTGTAACTGGTCAAACTTCCCAGAAATAAAATAGCCGCGTTTTGCCGTGATGGGTTTATGGAGTTCCTGCACTAACGCTGATTTGCCAACACCAGCGTAGCCAGACACTAACATCATTTCGACGCTGAGTTCAGGATTGCTAATACCTTCGTCTGGTCGGCAGGTTTTGGCAACCGTTGCCCTGGTGACTACTCTCTCAAACGCTGCCAATAATGCTGTAATCTCTGCTTCCCGTCCATACAGTTTTTGGGGAATGTGAAATTGACCAGAAACATCGTGCAGCGCGAGTGGGATGGTGCCAATTTTCTTGGTTTCTTTTAATTGTTCTGCCAAGCTTTCTAAATCGGCTTTGATGCCCCAAGCACTCTGATAGCGATCTTCGGCATTCTTCGCCATCAGTTTCATGACAATCTCTGAAATGGACTTAGGAATTGTTACATTCAGTTCGTGAGGTGAAACAGGTTGTTTGGCAATATGACAGTGGACTAACTCCAATCTGTCGGCTGTTTCAAACGGCAACTGTCCGGTCAGTAATTGGTAAAACGTTACACCGAGCGAGTAAAAATCAGTGCGGTAATCGAGCAACCGATTCATCCGCCCGGTTTGTTCTGGAGACAGGTAGGCTAATGTGCCTTCTAAACTATAGTGGCTCTTGAATGTCGGATTCGTGCGATTAAATCGGGTTGCTATTCCAAAGTCAATAATTTTAACAACGCCAGTGCCTGGGTTAAAAACGATGTTTCCAGGATTAATATCTTTGTGAATGATATTGTTAGCGTGAATACTGCCCAAAATATCGGTGAGGGCGATCGCCAGTCGCAGGAATGTAGGTAAGGACATTGGGCAGAAACTTGATTGCTGCCGCATCCATTGCTCTAGGGACTCACCTCCAAAGTCTTCTGAGAGAATAATCAGCGTGCGTTGATAGTCTTGCTGGCTGTATGCCTTGACCACTCCTTCCAGGTTGAGGGAGCGGGTAATTTCATATTCCTGTCGGTAGCGTGTTAATTCTTGAGGAGAGGGATAATCAAGCTTTAGCAGTTTGATGACGATTGCCTCTGGCAGTGCGCTTCGCGGAATCGCCCGCTCGTCTTGCGTTCTGATGCCTCGGTACACCAGAGAATTTGAGCTTTCGTAAATTTTGCTTTGGATGGTAATTCCAGATAAAGCAATCATAGAACGCCCTCCCAAAGGATGTCATGAGCTATGCCGCCAATTATATCGGTCTCAACAGAATTCCGAAAAATTGAGACAGTTTAGCTCAATATTGAGGTAACAATTCTGTTCCGGATTTTGATTCCATCGCAACTCAGATTCAACGCCGGATTGAGTCTTTGGTCATTCCGGCTGCGAGTCAGTCCTTGGGTTCTGAGCCTCCGCCAGCTTCAACAACCGTCACAGCATATGTTCCAACAGAGGCACTCAAAGAGCTATTTCAGTCACAGCTTGCCGAGTTTTGTTCCGAAGCTGCATTAGAACAACTGATTCAGTTTAGCCATCAGATCATCCACAAAGCCATCCTTCGACCCCGGCATATCGGGTCTAGTCCAATTTGGGTACTGAGAAGCGAGGCACAGATCTATATTAGAGATCTCCAGAAACTCTCAAAGCCTTTCCCATAAAGCGTTTTATTGTTATTCAAACGCTCATAAAGTTCGGCTTATTTATACGACTGGATAAGGCTTTGAGCCAGTTGCCATTAATTTAGGCTGCAATTGTAGAGCTATCTACAGTATTATTTGGCAATTAATACTCGATTTTATCTTAGTTTTTATATCGGCAGTATCAAGGCTCCAACTCGTAACCTAACTAAGCCACAAACTGTAAGAATTACTCTTGACCATCAATTTTGAAGGTAATCAATCTGGTCAAAAAATCCTGGGTTGATTGGGTAGTGTCATCTGATGGTAGTATCGACCGTCGTGCTTACACTTTCTGCGTTCTCGAACAGTTATTAGAAGGGTTACGCCGTCGAGACTAATACATTTTGACGGATAATGGGAGATATATTTCCTATATGTATGTAAGCTATGCCTGCCAAACAATACATTGTTTCCCTGACTGCCTCAGAACGCCAAAGTCTAGAACAATTAACCAAAACTGGTAAAGCCGCCGCCGCTAAAATCAATCACGCTTATATACTTCTTAAAGCCGATGTAAATCACCCAGATGGGGGATGGAAAGATCAAGCTATTAGCGAGGCTTTCAAGATTAGCACCAGAACAATTGAGCGTGTTCGGCAAAGATTTGTCGAAGAAAGCTTAGAAAATGCCCTGGTATCCCGTCAGCGACATTCATTGAAGTTGCGACGTCTAGACGGAGAAGTAGAAGCCCATTTGGTGGCAACAGCTTGCAGCAGCCCACCAGAGGGATATAGCCGTTGGACATTAAGATTATTGGCAGATCAAATAGTGGCATTGGGATATGTAGAGAGTATTTCACATGAAAGTGTGCGACAGGTTCTAAAAAAAACTCGCGATTAGCCTTGGTTGAATGAATCTTGGGTGATTCCACCTGAAGCTAATGCTGAGGAGAGTCTGCCAAATGGAAGATATTCTACAATTGTATACTCGTCCTTATGACCCCGATTATCCCTTAGTTTGCTTCGATGAAAGCTCAAAGCAATTAATTTCTGAAGTCAGGAAACCTTTGCCAGCAGAACCAGGACAGCCTGAACGCTATGACTATGAATACCAACGGGAAGGGGTTTGTAATCTATTTATGATGTTTGAGCCTTTAGTCGGATGGAGGCATGTAGAAGTAACCGACCAACGTACCCAAATTGACTACGCTCAACAAATAAAATATCTGGTTGATGAATGCTATCCCCAAGCCCAAAAAATTCAACTTGTTCAAGATAATCTGAATACTCACATTAGAGCTTCTCTTTACAAGGCATTTCTCCCCGCAGAAGCCAGACGAATTCTCGATAAAATCGAGTTCCACTATACACCAAAGCATGGAAGTTGGTTAAATATGGCTGAAATTGAGTTGAGTGTTTTAAACCGACAATGCCTTGACCGGCGTATTGCTGACAAAGAGGTTTTGAAACAGGAAATCGCTGCCTGGGAAAAACGTAGAAATGAATTCTCCTGTAAAGTAGATTGGCAATTTACTACCGAAGATGCACGTATTAAACTGAAGCGTCTCTATCCGTCAATTAGTTCTTGACAGACTACTAGCCCCTAACTAAGTTGAAGGCATTCGTCGCCTCTATCAGGTTTCAGGATGATTCCCTCTTACCCTTGCCCCTACCAGCGCTCTTGCCGACATGACGAGTGGGAGTCGAGAGGCACTCGCTTCTCACACTTCCCCACCCCATCTAGGAGCTGCCGCCATTGGAATAGCGATAGCGAAGCGAGTAAAGCGTTCGCGTAGCGTCTCGCAGAGAAGTGCAGATCGCATTTTTCTCCCATCTCCCACCTCTGGGTTAAAGTGACTATCGTCATCGCATCACACTTTCCATTCGTGAGCATAGACGCGGGTTAAAACACCTGGCGTTGGTACTCTTGAGTGTGCGTCAGCCGTCTCTCCCTTGCCTACACTAGGACTCTTAAGCGTGCGCATCTGCCGTCAACTGCTCAAAGTCGAACCAGCCAAGAAGCGATCGCCTTATCCTCACCGATTCCCTCGCAAAAACTAACATCCCTGCGATCACAGCGATCGCTCCCGCTCCCATCTCCCACCTCCAACACCTTTCCTAATTCTCAAACCTCACAAAACCAATGAATTACCAAGACCTCATCACCTTAGAACCTGGAAAACGTGGCGGTAAGCCCTGCATCCCAAGGGATGCGAATCACTGTCTATGATGTGTTGGAATATCTCGCTTCCGGCATGAGTCAAGACGAAATTCTCGAAGACTTCCCCTATCTCACCAAAAGAGATATCCTTGCTTGTCTTTGGTTTGCCGCTCAACGCGAACGCCTCACTGTTACCATTCAACCGTGAAACTTCTCCTGTTCGATCAAAACCTTTCCCCTCGCCTCGTGACTCGACTGACCGATTTGTATCCCAATTCGGCTCATATAGATACATACGGATAGGAGTGGAGCGACCATTAAGATGTGTTTTCAATTCATCCAGTGTATTTTCGCAGGGACACGACCAAGAATATGACATTTTCGAGCCAAGGTCACATGAACCATTTAGCTTCAGTGTCAGGAACATCAAACACAGTCCCATCAATACGCTTTCGGTTTGGTTGAAAGAGGCAGGATTAGAGGATAGTGCGATCGCTCATTCGAGTTGACCACTGGCTTGTCTAGTTGAAGCTGAAGCTTTCTAATCAGGAGAGTAAACATGGCACATTCTCTAATCCTTGTGCTGTAAGTGTTAGTTATGGGCTATTGCAGACCTGAGAACGTCAATGCAGACATAAACACTTCATTACAGACATAGCGGTAGCGCTCCCTCAACTTTTGGAATTTTGGCTCTTCCGTACCTGTTATGCTAAATTGCCTCAGACGATACCCAAAATCTTTGCTATGCAAGGATTTTGGGTATTAGTTCGAGTTAACTTAGGATGTTAAGGCATAAAATCCCGGTATAACTGGCTTTGGAGTCATTTTGACTAACTGTTTGGCATAGTAAGTCCGGAAAAGCCGGAATTTTTAAGGGAGTGAGGAAATTCTCAACCGAGATTGCCCTCAGAACACCGGAAGTCATCGGGATAGGTTTTCAGTAGATTTCCCGATCACAGCACAACCAAAAGCCGGCTAAGGTGTAGCGAAAGACACATCCAAAACTATTTAGGTTAATGTTACTCACAAAACAAGGTTCATGGTTCCATCTGACAGCACTCTTTTTCGTGTCTATTTCAGTGGGTTGGCTGTTATCTGACTATAACGCTCATTGGATTGCTTGGGCTGGAACTACACTCGTAACGCTGCACTTAGCTTTAGTCGGAGCCGACGCTATTGCTGTTGCTATTACTTGGGTAGTTGGCGTGGTGTGGGCAGGAGCGATCGCTTATTCTTGGCCTGAAACCCTTCGCGGTAGTGGCATTGCAGTTTGGGCAGGCTCTTTAGCCTTGAGCTGGATTCTGGGGTTAGCGTTAGTACTAACCTTGGCGTTTGCTAGGAGAGCGATGGCACAGGTTGATACCAACCACGTTCAAGCGTTTTTGGTTTTGGCAACAATTACTGGGTTGGGGCTGGAATTTGGTCGAGTTATGAATAGTAGTTTTTTACCGGGTTCAGGTTATTAGTTTTCACCCTTGTTTTTGATTCTAGGGGTATTGATAAAGCCCTACTATCTGCTACAGCAAAAGGAAGATTAAGCCGTTGAAACGAGCATTTTTTCAAAACGAGCAAGTCAACTCCTCCGATTATTTATCAAGAACTCCTAGCTATTACTTGCAACGAGTAGAACCTCAGATATTATCAAGCTTTAACTCCGAACAGCTTGAGGCAATTGTCTCGGTTTTAGACCAAGCGATTCCCAAGCCGTCTCCCAAAATTGTTGATCTTCGCTTCGTTGTTGACTTAGTTTTCTCTCGATTCTACATCGTTTTATTTGTTGGAAAAGATCGGCGGAGAAAACAGCGCCGCTATGAGCCGAAAGGAATGGCTAAAGTTGGTAATGTAGTTGCTGCTGTCATGCTGCTGATTGCGATCAACTTAATGTTGAGTGCTTTGCTCATGCTGTTTGGCTACTTACTCAAATCAGCACTAGGAATTAACTTGTTTCCAGGACATATCTCAGAAACCCTTCAAAAGGTTTTGTGACACTAACTCGACAACGAAACAATAAGCTGTTCAACCCTGTTGAAGGACTCCCCGCCCTATTATGAGGACGGGGATTTGCCGTTCATAGTTCATGGTTCACTGCAATGAACCATGAACCATGAACAAAAACGGCTGGCGGCATTCCTCCCCACCCTTCGATGATAGGGAATCCAGCCGTTTTTAGGTTGAATGCTCGACAGCGGTTTCAGACTCGATAGGATACACCCAAAGAAAAGTCGAACAGGGCTAAGAGCTTTCAGGTTTTTCCCTATTGGCTTCAGTGCATCCACTGAATTTTAATTCAATAGCCGTCTATCAATTCTAGTAATTTACCTGATTCTCAACAAATAGGGGACTGACTACTATTGAATCATCAACCAATTAAACAAGTTTCTGAGGGACTCAAACAGATGATTCGCAAGTCTTTAATCGCTTCTACTCTAGTTCTTTGCGGTACTGTTGCTTTCACTTCTGCGGCTAAAGCTGAGACAGCCGATGTTCATTTTACCGCTCAAGTCCCTTCATCTTGCACCTTTAGTAATGTTGTGAATGGAACTTTAGGACTCAATTTAGCAGGAACAACACTCGACAGCACCCTTAGTGGTACTGCTGGTACTGCTCAACTTACCTGCAATAACATTCTAGCAACACTAACAGCAGATGCTCCTGCTGTAGCAACAGCCGCAGATGGTTATGACCATTCTACAGCAGTCACAACTGTAGGTGTAACAGGCACGGGTGCCAATGTAGTCGCTATTGCTGCCCCTGGTGTTCCGACACCAATACCTTTAACAGGAACTACTGATTTAACTGTCAATATGTCCACCACTACACTCACACCAATTCCTAGTGGTGACTATGACTTTTTCGTGCGGTTAACCGTTGCACCGTAGTAGAAGATTCCCCAGGATTGCATTAACCATTCCTAATAACTTAGCTGCTGGGGAAATCCAGGCACTATCTAGCCCTGGCAGCTATTTATCCACTCAGAAAACTACTCGAAGGTAAGAAGGTCAACCGTCATGTTTTCTTACGCTCAAAAGCTTGCGCCTTTTTCTAAAATTGCTTTCAAAGCTTTGCAAATTGGTAGCGGTGTTTTATCAGCAGCTTGTCTTTTCAGTAGTGCAGCTTTAGCCCAGCTTGGTGCATCTCCTTTAGTTATTGAGGCAGAAGCGAACCAAGGTCAAGCACAAGCTATTATTAATGTGATCAACTCTGGTGATACTCCTCTACGGACACGAATTTACACGGAACCTTTTACCTATGAGCGCGATAAAGGATTTCAAACTGTATCCTCTAGTTCAAATAACCTCAGTCCCTATCTACAATTTTCCCCCACAGAATTAACAGTACCACCGGGAGCAACTCGGCGGGTACGCTTGAGGGCTATACTTGCCCCCAGTCTTCCAGATGGAGAATATCGCACAGCAGTTTTTGCTGAAGCTCTAAAAGAGTCAACAGATGCTAGCGGTAGACGTGTTGGGGTAATCACTCGTGTAGCCACTACTGTTTATGTCCGCAAGGGTGATGTAGATCCCAAATTAACAGTAGATAGCGCTACCTTCAATTCCGAGCAAAAAACACTTCAACTACTGGTTCACAATACAGGTGATGCTTCTGTCCGCTTAGGTGTTAATTGGAAATTAAAACAAGGGGAAACAGTTGTCAGAACTGGAGAATCCATCCCTACTGCTATCGTCGCACAGGGCGATCGCAACCTCCTATTAAACAATCCCCAATCCGATCCATCCCCCCTTCCCCCCGGTAACTACCAACTCACAGGCGAATTAACCTGGGGTGAAAATAACAGCAACAAACTTCCCTTCACCGTCAACCTAACCATCCCCACTCGATAAAGTCACCTCAAACCCTGCACCAAAACCTCTCTTAACCTCTGCGCTCCTCTGCGAACCCTCTGCGAACCTCTGCGCTAAAAAAAAATAAACTTCCCACTCAAAGCTTAAACCCCTCAAAACAGCTTTAAATTATCCCAGTCAGCTTTATCTGACTTTATCTATTAGCCCGAAATTTATTTCAGGGCGGTATTTCCTGTAACCTTGAAGAGCTGCATTATGTTTCACTCAGTACCGCCGCACACACCACCTGCAATAATTCAGCAAGTCGCTCCTGAAAACACCACACAAACCACAGGAATTCCCTTTCAGATTGCTAATACACCCACACTTCAAACAACAGATACCGTTGCTTCCCGTTCTACTCCCACACTACCAGAAACTCTTTTACCAGAGTACTCAGACTCTAATTTACCTATATTACCGGAACGAATAGAGCAGTTAAGTGCAGCGCAATTAGGACAGCCCATTTCCGTTAGCCTTTCCGATAACCAGCAGGGGCAATTAGACTTTTCCAACACCAACACCCCAACTAATCGTAATCCTTTAAATTCTGATTTAACTCTCTATCCCGATAATGGTGATGATTTAACCTTTAGCATTCAATCACCATCTGATAATAGTAATATAACTTCAACTCCAGATACCCAGTTATCCGCAACAAATTCCGACGCTTCAACTCCCCCTGAAAACCCCGCAACCGATGAACCTGAGAGTTTACCCCTTCCCACCGATCAATCACCCATCGCTCAAGTTCCTGACGGATTCTCAACCTTTCTAGTCGGCATCAAGGTAAACAACCGTAACGTTGTTACTAGTATATTGGTACGCGGACAAGACGATGGAACCCAAGCCATTGATTTTGATCAATGGTTGTTACCTTACGACGCCGTAGTGCAAGCATTAAAATTAAATACTAAACTTTTACCTGATAATCAAATCGAATTGCGATCGCCCTCACAGGTGGTTCGCATCCAACCCAACCAACTCAAAACTGATCCAGAACTGGGATTGGTTTTTTCCGTAGCCGATTTGCGTACTCTATTCGGTGTTGAGATAGAATTCGATATCCTCGACTATGCAGTAGCCATCCAAGCACCCTGGCTAAACCAACAGCCTCGAACTGGACGAAGAGAACAGATTGTTCAAACTGAAGGATTGCCCAGAATTGCCGCGTCTGGTTTCTCCCTTTCTGCGATTGAACAACGGTTAGATGCTAGCGGAACTGGAACGCGATCGCCAAACTATACCGGAAATGTATCGGCAGTCGGTAGCATTTTCGGCGGCAGTTGGTATATCCGTGCCAACCAGCCGCAATTATTCTCAGCAGACACTTGGAGCCTTGCCGAAGCCCGATTTCAGCGACAAACTGATGCCGCTGATTATATTGTTGGTTCACAACCCACCTTCTGGCGCAGCCAAAGTGGGGGTGACTATTGGGGATTTACCACGATTCAACGCCATGGTTTCGTCCCCCAGCTTCAACTTTACGGCGGTTCCGATCCGCGACAGCGCCTGAATTCTGCCGAAATGGGACGCACCATCTCCGGAGAGGCTGAACCGGGTACATTAGTGCGCCTAGTTGAGGGATTTAGCGATCAACCTATTTCAGAAGTGCTGGTGGATTCCTCTGGCGTCTACCGCTTTGAAGATATTGAATTTAACAGTCAATCGATTAACAACTATCGCGTTTTACTCTATCCCCAAGGACGACTCACGGAAACTCCGGAAATTCGATCCGCTACCTTCTCTAATTTACCCGGACAAATTCCCACTGGTTCCTCGGTGTATGTTGTCTCCGGTGGTTGGCGGCGGCAATTGTCGGGTTTGGAGCAAGGACTATTGGGCAATTTTAGCGACTTTCAAGGTGGGGTGATGGGGCGCTGGGGCGTTTCTAACAGCCTGACGCTGGGCGCTGGGGCAGTATATGATGAATCTTTGAGAGGAGTAGGAGAACTCTTTTTTCAGCCTGAAGGTTTCCCCTTAAAAGCGGCAGTCTCCGTTTTAAGTGGTACAGAGGATTCCGACTGGGATATTAACGCAGACGTACTCTTTGAACCCTCCCGTAATTTTACCGCCCGATTCACGAGCGATCGCTTCGCCACCCGATTGAATGCCTACTGGCAATTATTCCCCGGTTTTACCTTACTGGGAGGCACCAGCAGCAATGACGCCACAGAAGTCGGTGTACAACTCGCATTTAGCGGCAAAAATGCCTTTACCTTCGCCCGCGCCACCTTCGATACTAAAAGCCGCTTCCGGTGGAATTTTATCCAACGTCTCAATCAATTTCAACTGCGGTCATTAGGAAACGAAATCAGTACCCAATCAGAACTTAGCTATAATTTTTCCAAAAACTTTAGCACAGGTCACGCCTTAGTTCTCGGTTACGATACCCAAAGCCAGAACGATGAGAATTTAGCCAGCTTGACGTGGCGCTATACCTCCGAACAAAAATCAATCGATGGCAGTCCCCTGTGGGATGCCCAACTGGGTTACGGCGTTGGTTCTCGCGGTTCCGGTATCGTTGCTGCGGTGGGGACTTCCATATTACCGGGTTTGCGCGTGCAGGCGCGGTATCAGGGGGTATCGGTTAGTTCCGATGAATCAGCATTTAGTTTAAACTTAGTATCCGGACTCAATTTACAGCAAGGACTTTCCCCAGGCGATCGCCGTGCCGACTATCTCCGCACTCAGGGGGGACTCCTAATTCAACCCTTTTTCGATCGCAATCAAAACGGCAAACACGATCCCGGCGAGAAACATTATACAGACCCCGACCTGCTCATGGTCAACAACCAACCTACCGGGTCATTACGCGCTGAAATTCAGAGCGATCGCATTTTAATGCACCTGCCCCCTGGCATCTATCGCCTGGATCTCGATCCGGCGGGGTTCCCCTTTGACTGGCAAGCTGTTGAGGATGCCTATGCGGTAGATGTAGTTGCTGGGAGTTATACGCCTGTTTTAGTCCCTTTGGTGCAATCTTATACGGTATCTGGTATTGTCACCGATGACCAAGGTCAACCCATCAGTGGCGCTAGAGTAGAAGCCATTCCCTCGAAGTCTGGAGAACGGTCATTTTCTGTCACCAATGACGCTGGCGTTTACTATTTAGAACGTTTGCAGCAAGGCAGTTATAGCCTTCAGATCAATGGTCAGTCTGCTTTTCCGAATGTGATTGAACTCCAGAGTAATTCTGAAACCTTCCAAGAGCTTAATTTAGTGTGCCTGCGTAAGTCCTGAAGAATTCAAGGCTCATATTAACCAGTTAGAGAAGGAGAAGTTAAGTAAAGCTCTGTCTCTTCTATCAGTTAATCAGCCACAGGTACAGCTTTGGCTCTCGCGACCCTCAACAAGCTCTAACTGGTTATTGCCTTGCCAATTCTGCTTTCGGATTCTTCTAACAGGTTTTCTTACAGCTTTATCTAACTCCTCAACGGATGCTCAATAAGCCGAGAAAATGCCTCGCTTGTGTTAACGGCAGAAGACAGCCGACCTGAACTAACGCCATTTCTCTACAAACTCCCCAATCTCCCGCACCAGCCACTCTTTTTCAGGTGGCGTTAAAAATATGCCAAAACTCGGCTTATGTCCCCTTAACCTCAGGTGACAGAACGTGATAGATTTTTTACTCAACGGTAAATTAATTTCCCTCAGTTCTATCTGATTAATATCTCTCGTAGTTCCCTGAACGTTCTGATACCGCGAACCCAGTAACCACTTCTGTAACTGGAAGGTTTGGGAACTGACTTCTATTTCTATTTTCGATAAGGTGCAGTAGAGGAATGTTGTAAGTAACCACATTCCTATCACCACACAGACTCCTAAAGGGATGAGGTTAGAGGATTGCAGGAATAAGGAGAGTTTAATTACCATCCCAATCGTTAACACCAATAAGCCATTCCACACCAGATTAATGAGGGCGGCAAGTTGACTGGGTTTAGTTCGCAATCCAATCGGGGGAATTTCGACGCTCAGAGTATTGTCACTTTTAATTAAACGAATCGGACTATCCTTGGGTTTTTGCAGTCGGGGTAGTCTTGAGGATTTAATCAGCGCCTGTTTCCCTTGCAGTACGGCTAACGCTTCGGTGGCAGCGGCAAATCTGTCTTCCCTAATCGGTTCCAGCATTTTCTCCAACCAGTCGGCAAACTCCTTGGAGAGGTGAACATAGGGGCGGAAATCAAGTTTGAGTTGGCGCTGGGGTAAGTCGGCGGGGGATTGGTGGGTTAATAGGAAAACAAGAGTTGTTCCTAACCCATACAAATCCGTCGAAAGTACCGCTTGTCCGCGAAACTGCTCCGGTGCCATATAGCCGTAAGTCCCTACAATTGTACTGCCACCTGTAACTGTATGGTGATAGGTATCTTGCACGGCACCAAAATCCACAAGAAAGACCCGTCCCTGGCGATTTAAGATAATATTTTGTGGCTTGATATCCCGATGAATCACAGGGGGGACTAGTTGGTGCAGGTAAATGAGAATGTTTAAGACGCGCAGGGCGAGCTGCTTGACTTGGGTTTCATCGGGGTGCCAACCCCGTTCAACCAGTACGGCTAAGGATTTTCCGGGTGCTAATTGTTGAGCAATGTAAAAACGGAGATCGCCTGATGTGTCTACTTGGAAATAATCTAAATAACGGGGAATCCCTGGATGGTTAAGTTGAGCCAGAATCCGGGCTTCTCGCTCAAACAATTCCATCTTCTTCCAGTCTGCCATCCGCCGCAGGGATAGGACTTTGAGTGCCACGTTTTGATTATTTTTTAAGTCTTTGGCAGCATAGGTTGTCCCCACACCCCCCTGTCCCAACAGATTCAGGATACGGTAGCGTTGGGTGATCATCTCTCCGGGTTGATGCAACTGTTCCATATCACTCGATCGCCTGGTAACGTTGGAGTAATTCGGCGATTTGGGGCGATTGCGTTCGCGCTAAGGTTAGTGGGGTTTCACCTCGGTGATTTCTGCCGTTAATATCAACACCTTTGGCAATGAGGAGTTCGATGACTTCCATTGAGGGCGTCTGTTGGGTTAGGGTCATGCCATAGTAGTAGGATACATTTTGCTTCTTGAGGGCGAAGTGAAGGGGGTTATTGCCAAAGTTATCCGTCGCCCGAATATTTGCCCCCCGACTCAGTAGCAGTTCGGTCATGGCTTTGGTATCATGCTGCACGGCAATATGCAGAACCGTATGCCCATCCGAGTCGTACCGGGTATGAATCTGTGCCCCTCTATTGATTAAAAGTTCAGCGATGTCGGGTTTGTTATTGCTGACTGCCCAGTGCAGGGGTGTATGCTCCTGGTATTCTTTGGCATTCACGTTCACCCCTTGGTCTAAATAGTAGCGGACGGTTTCCATATCTCCACCCATAATTCCTTCGTACATGGCTCTGGGGGTAAACCCGATCGCACTCAGGAGGGGATACTTGTAGTGGTTGAGAATACTGACGACAACAACTGTAGTAACACCCACGCCGACGATGGCTTTCCAGGGAGTAGCGGCACTCGATGGAGTACTCAGCGTCTGCTTACCGCGCAGTACTGCCAAGGCTTCCTTTGCTGAGGAGAACCTATCTGCGACATCCGGTTCCAGCATTTTTTCCAACCAATCGGCAAACTCCTCGCTAATCTGGACACGGGAGCGAAAATCTATCTTCAGCCTATCGGTGGGTAAGTCGGCGGGGGAACGGTGGGTGAGTAAAAATAGTAATGTTGCCCCTAAACCCTATAAATCCGTTGCCGGAACTGCTTGCCCCCGAAACTGTTCTGGAGCCATATAGCCGTAGGTTCCCACCATCGTACTGCCCCGCATCAGGGTACTATGATAGGTATCCTGCACGGCACCAAAATCCACCAGAAATAACTGCCCATCATCACGCCGGATAGTATTGTGGGGCTTGATATCCCGGTGGATAACAGGTGGGGTTAATCCATGCAGATAAACCAGAATTTCTAATAGCTGAGTGGCGATGCGCCGAATTTCTTTTTCATTGCCACGCCAACCGTTTTGTACCCACGTCGCCAGAGATTGTCCCTCGGCTAACTGTTGGACAATATAGAAAGAACGGTCTTGGGGTGTGTCAATATGAAAATAGTCTAGGTATTGGGGAATGCGGGGATTTTTGACTTGAGCGAGAACACGCGCTTCTCTCTCATCTCCTTATTTGACTGGCGCTTCACCATCGAGGAAACTCTCGTTCACTTGAAAGAGTATCTTGCTAATTTTGGAGCTGCCGTGCCGCTTGTTGTAATAGGTTGTAGGATTACAGGGGTCTTTGGGATTATGCATTCCATACTTGGAATTGTGGCTGATCACCTCATCAGCATGAGCTTTTATCCAATCTCCGACCAACAACCCATTGACTCCTGAAAGCTCCCTCAGTGCTTGATTGGTGATTGCCAAACGGTCTTCGTCTCCAGTGGCTACTGTGTCATTGTAAAGGGCGATCGCATTGAAACTGCGGCGGATTTTCTCTTCTGAAGCCCCTGACACCTTGGTAGCCCATAGCTCGGCGTGGGAGTAGCCTTCAAAGTCAATTGTCTCTTGCTGCTTTGAGGATGGCTGAGTCGCTGGCTTGCTTTCAGATGGCTGTGACTGTGGCTGACTCACTGAGATATTTGACACGGCTTTCTGGAGTTTCTCTTCAATCAATCGCTCAATTAGTGCTTCTAGAGTCTCTTCGGTGAACAGTTGTGGGTGGGGTTGGGTTTGAACCGTTTTGGCTTCGGTGGGCTCAGTCGAACCGCTGACGCTTACCGAAGCCTGTGACTTTTCTGTTTTCTCCTGCTCTAACTGGTTCACTTTGGCTTGAAGTTGTTGTAATTGTTCGGTTATTTGTCGCTTGTCTTCTGCTAACTGGTTATTCTCTGCCTGCAATTGTTGTAACTTTTTGCCGAGTTCTACAGTCCGCTCGTGACGCTCAATCAGCCGACTGATAACGCTTTGCTGATTGGGGAGCTGCCATCGCTGTTGTAAGCTTTTGATCACTTCTAAATTGGACTCATTCACGCGAACTGAATGGGTTTTTTCTTTTTCTGGGAGAGTAGGAAAGGGTACGTGCTTAGTGACGTAATAATCGGAGTAGCCAGCGGTTGTAGCGAGGTGAGCTAGGTCGCTATCGTCTTTGATTTCTGGTGTGAAGTGACCCAGTAGCTTGGAAGCGTGTAGTATTTTTGACCCATAGCTCCCAAGACAATCCCGTTCGGTTGCCAATACCGCATAGGCAGCTCGCAGGGCTTTACAGTTGTCTTGCTTCTCACCGTGCCGAAATCTTAAAACTGGGTTGTCTTGACCTACATCGCCAAAGTAGGCTCTCACTACACGGTTGAGAGATTGATTACGACGCTTATCAAGCTCGACATTTTGACGGGTAACGCTTTTTGGGAATTCTTTCGACACTTCCAATAGCAATGCTTTTGTACTGGATTCCCGTCTGAGTTTGGCTAGACACTTGATTACATAGTCGGCAGGATAGAGGGTTGCTATCTCGAAGATTGGCTTTTCACCCCGCTTCTTACCCTGCCCTTCAAATAGGACGTGATAGGGCTTTCCTTCAATGGGGGAGAACTTGGCGCGGACTAATACCTCATGAGGGCGTCTGCCTGTTGCGGCAATAATCCCTACGGCTAAGGAGTGGGGGTCTTCACTGCCAAGAAGTTTCCCTGTTACTTGCAAGTAGGTATCGGGGTCTATCTCGGTTGAGCTCTCTAAGCGGTCAATGGCACGGGTGGATTGATTGCGATTCTGCCATTGCTCTTTATCTAAGCCACACAGCAAGGGGACGTAGTGCTTCAGTTCGTGACCTTTAACTCGACCTTCTGCGTCATGCTTGGGGATGAGTTGAGCATTTTTACCTTCTTCTAGGGGAATGTTACGGAATTTTGAGTATAGACCGTAGCGGCTCAATAAGGTGCCTAGTGATTTCTCACTATAGTTTTGTGTGAGAAGCCATTCGTTGAACTGGTCACAATGGGGCTTAATCTCCTCCAAGCTTTTCAGGTCTTGGGTTGCATTGAATAACTCTTCGATTTTTTGCTGTAGGGCTTTGCTCATTTGTTCTGAGTTCCTGCGGGATAACTAGTTATATATTAGTAACTGGTTATTAATATGTCAAGAACTAGTTCCAAAAAAGCAGCAGCTCGTAACTTGGGCTATCAGTTGATGCGTCAGATTAGAACACTGCCACCTTCTCAAGGCGGACAAGTCAGAGCGATCGCACTTACTGCTTATCCCTCTTCTGTCACTTTCCGAGTATTCTGAATAAAGGGATTAAAAGAAAAAACTCTGGAAGCTAAGTAGGACAATGGATGTAGAATTACAAATTCTGAAACATTTGGCAAGAGACGCCCATCAAACC